>NZ_CAAAFR010000031.1:37406-86192 GCF_900634745.1 Protofrankia symbiont of Coriaria ruscifolia | reverse complement strand
CGAACGACGACAGCTGCTCCACCATCGTGTTCACCGTGTGGGCAAGGCCGGCGACCTCACCGCGGGCGTCCACGGTGATCTGGCGGGTGAGGTCACCGCGGGCAACCGCGGCCGCGACCTCGGCGATGCTACGAACCTGCGTGGTGAGGTTGCCGGCCATGACGTTCACCGAGTCGGTGAGGTCCCGCCACACCCCGGACACGCCCTTGACCTGGGCCTGCCCGCCCAGTTTGCCCTCGGTACCGACCTCCTTGGCCATCCGGGTGACCTCGTCGGCAAATGCCGAGAGCTGGTCGACCATCGTGTTCACGGTCGACTTCAGCTCGTAGATCTCGCCTCGCGCATCCACGGTGATCTTCTGGGACAGGTCACCCTGCGCCACCGCCGTCGTGACCTGGGCGATGTTGCGAACCTGGCTGGTGAGGTTGCCCGCCATCGAGTTGACCGACTCGGTCAGGTCCCGCCACACCCCGGACACGCCCTTGACCCGCGCCTGGCCGCCCAGATTGCCCTCGGTACCGACCTCCTTGGCCACCCGGGTGACCTCGTCGGCGAACGAGGAGAGCTGGTCCACCATCGTGTTCACGGTCGTGCCGATCGTGAGGAACTCACCTCGCACCGGCTGCCCGGCGATCTCCAGCGCCATGTGCTGCGAAAGATCGCCCTCCGCGACCGCCGCGATCACACGCGCAACCTCGTGCGTCGGACGCGCAAGGTCGTCGATAAGCGAGTTGACCGCATGGTTCGACAGTGCCCAGCCACCCTCGAAGCCGAGGTCAGCCATCCGCTCGGTCAGCCGGCCGTCCCGCCGGATCACCTTGCTGACCCGTTCCAGCTCGCCGGAGTGCCGCTGCTGCAGGGCGGCCAGCTCGTCGAAACGCTGGGCGATCAGCGCACCGCCACCGGCCCGCTCCCCCAGACGCACGGAGAAGTCACCTGTGCACAACGTCGTCAGCGCCCCGAGCAAATCCTCGATGAAGTGGTCGTCCACGGGCGCGGATTCCGACACCATCGTCATGGTGGAGCCCTCCAAACCCGCGTATGCGGGAATCTCTCGCGTCTGGCAGACCATCGGAACGGACCAGCGTCCGTTCATCAAGCATCCAGCAGTGCTCGGCGACAGTATCCGTCAGGGCTTGCTGTACGGATATAGCGGACCCATCCGCCCGCAAGCGGCATGCGCAGGCACGGACGGATCCGGGAAGCACCGCGGAAGATCCGCCGGCCACGCCCCATGACGCGGCCAATCCCTCACGGCTGGACAACACAGGAGACACTGACCGGCATGCTTCACGTGCTCGGAGAAGAGGGGCTCCGCCGCACCCTCACACTTCCGCCGGTCACCGATTCACCGCGGTCGGCCCGCCGGTTCGTTATCGACACGCTGCACGGCCGTCTCCACCCCGATGTCGTCGATACCGCTCTGCTGCTGGTAACCGAGCTTGTGACCAACGTCATCGTGCACGCCGGTACCGACGCGACGGTCGACATCCGGCACAACGCCGGACGCCTCGTCGTCGTAGTCAGTGACCGGCACCCCGTACCGTTGGGCGGAGTGCCGACCACCGGTACGCCCAGACGGCCCGGACGCGCACCGGGCACATCCGGCGATCCCCGCCGGGCGGCCGTTGACGGCCCGGAGAGCCTGCCGGCGCCTACGGATCCGGGCGCGATCTGGCGGGCGCCCGGCACCGTCGACGGCGGTGGCGTCAGGGACGGCGGCATCGAGAACCTGCGCGAGGACGGCCGCGGCCTGTCGCTGGTGGATGCCCTCAGCACGGCATGGGGTACCGAACACGACCGAGCGGGCAAGCGGGTGTGGTTCCGACTCGACGCCCCCAACAGCCGTCACTCCGATGCCATGGACGCCGGCGGCACGGATGCCTGCAGCGCAGATGCCGGCAGCACGGATGTCGACGCCGCCCGCGCCGGCATCCGGACAGCGTCCCCCGACCTGCCGCCCACCGGGCTGCCGGCCCACGAGAGCGGGTCCGGCTCCGGGGCCCTGCCGGTAGGGGCGGCAGGCCTGCGCCGGCCGGCGCGGCTGCTCTCACCCGCCCTCACCCACCTCCTGTCGGCCGAGGAGGAGGTCGGCGAGCTGCTGGCACAGCTCGTCGACGCGCTGCCGTCATCCGGCGCGGGTCTCGTGCGGCGGCCGGGACGCAGCCGGGAAGGAGCACCGGAGGTGGTGGCGGCGTTCGGCCCGACCGGTTCGAACCGCAGCGCCCGCCGCATCCCACTGGACTCCCGTGACGGGATCGTCGGGGAACTGCTGCTGTGGTCACCGGGCCTGCCGGTGACCACCGGTGCGGCGTCGATCGGCGTGACATCCGCCGATGCGGCGTCCACCGACATCGAGGAACGGATCCAGCTGGTCGCCCGCTGGATGGCGCTGGCCCTCGGCGGCGCCCACCTGCGACGCGTCGAGGAACGCCGGATCGGCATGTTGTCGTTCCTGGCCGAGGCGTCCGACCTGCTCGCGGGCAGTCTCGACACCGACCGGAGCCTGGCCCTGCTCGCGCGCCTGCCGCTGCCGCGGCTGGCGCGCTGGTGCACGGTCCACCTGCTGCGGGAGGATGGCGCGATGAAACTCGCCGCCGTCGGCCATGTCAACGAGGCCGAAGCCGGCGAGCTGTCGGACTGGGCGGACGACCCGGCCGGGTCGCTGGCCGCCCATGTGCAGGCGGCACTCACCGAGACCGTGCACGTGGCCACCGTCAACGGCTCGCCCACCGTCATCGCCGCGATGCGCGCCCGCCGCCGGGTACTGGGCGTGGTGGCCCTCGGTCGTGATGCCGGGGACAACTTCGAGGCCGACGAGATCGAGCTGTTCACCGACCTCGCCCGCCGCGCGGCCTTCGCCGTCGACAACGCCCGGCTGTTCCGCCAGCAGGTGGAGGTGGCCGGTGAGTTGCAGGCTGGGCTGCTGCCACCCGAACTGCCACGCATCGACGGGATCGAGCTCGGCTCGTCCTACCGCGCGGCGCGAGCCGGTCTGGAAGTCGGCGGTGACTTCTTCGACCTCGTCCCGAACCCGGACGGCGGCTGGACGATCATTATCGGGGACGTCTGCGGCAAGGGCGCGGAAGCCGCCAACGTCACCGGGGTCGCACGGGCCGTCCTGCGGCTGCTGGCGGGCCAGCGCCACAATCTGCCCGACATCATGATGGATCTCAACCGTGCGTTGCGGGACACCAACTACCCGAACCCGGCGGGTCAGGGGCGTTTCTGCACGCTCGCAGCGGCCCAGCTGCGTCCACCGGACGAACTGGGCCCACGGAGCAGGCCGGGGCCACCGGGCAGGTCGGATCCACCGGGCAGGCTGGGTCCATCGCAGGAGCGCGGGCCCGCCGGCCCGGGGGGAACGGCCACCCCGTCCGGACGGCAGCCGACCGAACGGATGGTCTCGATCTGCATGGCCGGGCATCCGCTGCCGGTCCTCGTGCGGGCGGACGGGACGGCCGTGTTCGTCGCGCAGCCGGGAACGCTGCTGGGGGTCCTCGACGACGAGGACGCGACCTTTCCCGAGGTGCGGGTGTCGCTCGGGGCCGGGGATGCGCTCATCCTGTACACCGACGGAGTGGTCGAGGCGCGCCACGGCAGGGAGCTGTTCGGCGAGGAACGGCTGCTGGAGACCTTGCGCGGCTGCGCCGGAATGTCCGCCCAGGGAATCGCGGAACGGCTGCGGGCGGCTGCCGAGCGGTTTGCCGGCGGCCGGCTGCGCGACGATGTCGCCGTACTCGCGGCCCGCATACCGACATGACACTCCGCGATCCATCGGAAACTTTCAGCCGATGATCGTGACGGATGCAAGCGATACAGTTACCGTACGTCATAAAGAGCTACCCGGCATTCACCCGTTGACCGCGAAAGACCGGAAGCGCTTCGAATAGCCGGCCTGTGGGTAGACGTACAGGGATGTCATCACTGAAACTCGGTGATCAATGAACACACAAACAGGGTGGAAACGGACATGATGACCCACGCGTCGTCGTTGCGCCCCTCGGCCACGCACCTGCTGGTCGAGCTGCCCTACGTGCCCAGCGCCGTTCCACAGGCACGCCGCGCTCTCAGAGAGCAACTCGCCGCCACGAACCTGCCCGAGGAAGCCGTCGGGACGGCGGAGCTCCTGGTCAGTGAGTTGGTCACGAATGCGGTCAAGTACGGCAAGCCACCCGTGTGGCTGCTACTTGAACTACGGCCCGGGCTCGTACACGCCTCCGTCTCGGACACTTCTGTCGTGCTACCGCACAGACAACAGGTGGATCTCGGCAGTGAGGGCGGTCGCGGGCTGCTCGTCCTGGACGCTCTCGCCGGCAGCTGGGGCGCGGTGGCGGTGGATTCGGGCAAGTACCTCTGGTTCGACCTACCCGTCCAGCCGTGAGCTGAACGCGCGTGCAGCTGCCACCGTCCGCCGACCCGCTGCACGCCCTGCCCACCGACCGTTTACCTACGGCAACGCTGCTGTGGCTTCACGACACGCTCGGGACACGCGGCGACGCCCACAGCCGGTCCGCGTTCCCCCCGGCGTCTGCCTCCGCGGTGCGGTCTCCCTCCGCGGTGCGCTCCGATCCGGTCAGCGCGTACGTCTATGACCTTGACGTCGCGGCCGGTAACGCCGCCCGCCTGAAGGCCGCGTTACCGTCGTGGGCCGCGGTGTTCTACGCGGTGAAAGCAAACGGCTACCCTCCGGTCCTGGACGCCCTGGCAGCCGGCCACACCATCGGCGCTGGTCACGCCGTCGGAACTGGTCACGCCGTCGCCACCGGCCAGGGGGTGGACGGTTTCGAGGTCGCCTCCGTCCACGAGATCACGCTCGCCCTGGACACCGCCCGGCGTGCCGGTCGGCGTGCGCGCATCGTCGCCTCCGGCCCGGGGAAGTCGACCCCGGTGCTGGCGGCGCTCGTCGAGACCGCCGGGACTGCCGGCAGCGAGGTGACCGTCAACGTCGAAAGCCCCGGCGAGCTGCGACGTCTGAACCATGTGGCGGGCCGGGCGAGACGCCGGATTCCGGTCACCCTGCGGGTCAACCCGTCACGGGTGGCACTCGCCGGCTCGGTGCGCATGGGTGGGGTGGCTAGCGCCTTCGGGATACCCGAGGCGGACGTCCCCGACGTCCTGGACATCGCGCGGTCGCTGCTCTGGGTCGACGTGGTCGGCTTCCACGTCCATGCCGTGTCCGGAAACCTCGACACCACCGCGCACCTGGACTACGTGCGCTGGTGTCTGGGGTACTCGGTCTCCACGGCCGCCATGCACGGCGTCGACCTGCGGATCGTCAACGTCGGCGGTGGGCTGGGGGTGGCGTTCGAGCCGGACCGGCGCGGCGAACGTCCCTTCGACCTGGACGCCTTCGCCGCCGGGCTGCGGGCGACACCGGTCCCGGCCGGGGTGCAGGTGCTGTTCGAACCGGGACGCTGGCTGGTCGCCGACTGCGGCGCGTACGCGGCCGAGGTCACCGACGTCAAACACTCCCACGGCACCGACTTCGTGGTGCTGCGGGGCGGCATCCACCACTTCCAGCTGCCGACGTCCTGGGAGATCGTGCACAACTTCGGGGTCGTCGGGGTGGACGCCTGGCCGTACGACTTTCCGCGTCCCGGTGTCGTCGGACGGCCGGTGACCGTGGTCGGCGAACTGTGCACGCCCGAGGACACCCTCGCCCGTGACATCACCGTGGACGCGATACGCGCGGGCGACATGGTGGTCTTCCCGATGGCCGGCGCCTACGGATACGAGTTCGCCATGCAGGGGTTCCTGGGACATCCACCGCCGGCAAGGGTCGCGATATCGCAGGGCCCCGGCGGCGGGTTCACCCACGTCCACACCAGCTCGACACACACCAGCTCGACGCACACGAGTTCGACGCACACGAGTTCGACGCACACCGGCTCGACACACACGAGCTCGACACACACCGGGAGCTCCCACACCACCTCGACCCGCTCGACGCAGTGACAGACGCACCGGCAGTCCGTGTGTGTGGCGCCCCGCGGCTTCCGGTTCGGATACGTCCGGACCGGGCGCGGCAGTCCGCGCGTGGCAGCCCATGCGCGCATGACAGCCTGCGCGCGACAGCGTCCCGACGTCGATCACGACCCCTGCGATCTCCGCGACCTGTGCGATCTCCGCGACACGGTGCGCGGCTTGGCCTGCGGCAGGCGCTTTGCCTGCGTAGGCTGTGACCTCGGCGGCGAAGGTGAGGGCGGCGCATGCGTGTCTACGAGAACCTGGCCGCGGTGGTCGGCGGCACCCCGCTGGTCAGGCTGAACACGGTCACCGCGGGCATCACCGCGCCGGTGTTCGCCAAGCTGGAGTACCTCAATCCGGGCGGGTCGGTGAAGGACCGGATCGCCCTGGCGATGGTGAGCGCCGCGGAGGAATCCGGGCAGCTGCGGCCGGGCGGGACGATCGTCGAACCGACCAGCGGCAACACCGGGGTGGGGCTTGCGATCGTGGCCGCGACCCACGGCTACCGCTGCGTGTTCACCATGCCCGACAAGATCAGCGAAGAGAAACAGGCGGTGCTACGGGCCTACGGCGCCGAAGTACTGGTCTGCCCGACCGCGGTCGCCCCGGACGACCCCCGCTCCTACTATTCGGTCGCCCGCCGTGTCGTCGCCGAGACGCCCAATGCGTGGAGCCCGGACCAGTACTCCAACCCGCACAACCCCGCCGCGCACCACGCCACCACCGGCCCGGAGATCTGGGCGGACACCGACGGGCGCATCACCCACTTCGTCGCCGGTATCGGCACCGGTGGGACGATCAGCGGCACCGGCCGCTACCTCAAGGAAGTCAGCGACAGCCGGGTACAGGTCGTGGGTGCGGACCCGGAGGGGTCGGTGTACTCCGGCGGCAGCGGGCGGCCATACCTCGTGGAGGGAGTCGGCGAGGACATCTGGCCGACGACCTACGACAAGACGGTGGTCGATCGGGTGGAGGCGGTCAGCGACCGTGACTCGTTCCTGATGACCCGGGAGCTGGCCCGCCGCGAGGGCATGCTGGTTGGCGGCTCCTGCGGGCTCGCGGTGGTCGCGGCGCTGCGGGTCGCCCGGGAGCTGGACGCCGACGGCTGCGTCGTGGTGCTGCTCCCGGACTCCGGCCGCGGCTACCTGTCAAAGATCTTCAACGACGAGTGGATGTACGACTACGGTTTTCTCGACCGTCCGTCGGACGAGCCGACGGTCGCCGAAGTGCTGGCCCGCAAGTCCTCCGACGCGACCAGCCCACCCGACCTGGTACACGTGCATCCTGACGAAACCGTCGGCGCGGCCATCTCCTATCTGCGCGAGTACAACGTGTCCCAGATGCCGGTGGTCAGACAGGAACCACCGCTGCGTTCGGCCGAGGTGGCTGGCGCCGTCATCGAGCTGGAACTGCTCGCAGCCGTGTTCGCCGACCGGACCGCCGTCGACGCCACGGTGGCCGCGCACATGTCACCCCCACTGCCCACGGTCGGCGCCGGCGAGCCGCTGTCGGTGCTGGTCAGCGTCCTCGGCGCCGCGCCGGCCGTGCTCGTGCTGGAGGACGGGAACCCCGTCGGCATCCTCACGCGGTCCGATCTGCTCAGCTTCCTGGCCACCCCGTGACCCGCGCCGACGACCCCGTGACCAGCGTGGACGACTCCGTGGCCCGCGCCGACGACCCGCAGCACCCAGCGGCCACGGCTGCGTGGGCCGGCGACGGGTTCGAGACGCTGGCGATCCACGCTGGGCAGGAGCCCGACGCCGTCACCGGTGCGGTGGTCGTCCCCATCCACCCGTCGTCGACGTTCGTGCAGGACGCCGTCGGGGTTCCGCGCGGGGCGTACGAGTACGCCCGGTCGGCCAACCCGACCCGCACCGCGCTGGAGACCTGTCTGGCCGCGCTGGAAGCGGGCACCGTGGGACTCGCGTTCGCCTCCGGCCTTGCCGCCGTGGACGCGGTGCTGCGCACGGCGTGCCGGCCGGGTGATCACGCAGTGATCCCGTCGGACGCCTACGGCGGCACCTACCGGCTGTTCGCGCGGGTGTTCGCCGAGTGGGGCGTGGAGTACACCCCGGTGCCCCTGGACGATCTCGAGGCGGTGCGGGCGGCGGTACGCCCGGGGCATACCCGGCTGCTGTGGTGCGAGACGCCGACGAACCCACTGCTGAGCATCTCCGACATCGCCGCACTCGCCGATCTCGTCCACTCCGTCGGCGGGCTGCTCGCCGTCGACAACACCTTTGCCACCCCATACCTGCAGCAGCCGCTGACACTCGGCGCCGACGTGTCGGTCCACTCGACCACGAAGTACCTCGGCGGGCACAGCGACGTCATCGGCGGTGCCGTGGTCGTGTCCGATCCGGGGCTGGGGGAACGGCTGCGGTTCATCCAGAACGCCACCGGAGCGGTTCCCGGCCCGTTCGACGCCTGGCTGGTGCTGCGGGGGGCGAAGACCCTGGCGGTCCGGATGGACCGGCACTGCGCGAACGCCCGCCACATCGCGGATCTGCTGGTGAGGCATCCCGCGGTGGCAGTCGTGCACTACCCGGGCCTGCCGGGCAACCCGGGCCACCCGGTGGCGGCGAAGCAGATGCGTGACTTCGGTGGGATGGTGTCGTTCACCCTGCGTGGGGGTCAGGACGCGGCGGTCGAGGTGTGCCGGCGGACCCGGGTGTTCACCCTCGCCGAGTCCCTGGGCGGGGTCGAGTCGCTGATCGAGCACCCGGGGCGGATGACGCACGCCTCGGTCGCCGGTTCACCGCTGGAAGTGCCCGCGGACCTCGTCCGGCTGTCGGTCGGCATCGAATCGATCGACGACCTGGTCGACGATCTCACCAAAGCCCTCGACGACCACCAGGATCTGTAGGTAGCTTCAGTCATCCTGACAGCTCTTTCCACCTACGCCTCCTTCCGCTGTAGATCGTTTCTGCAGGGTGGATGGCGGTTTTCACCTACGGCTGCGGGTAGCCAGCTGCGGCTGGCGAGTGAGAGCTTTGTCCGGATGGATGCGGGGCTGACGGTTCGCCATCGGTCCGCGCCCACCGAGAGGATGATTACACTCGCGGTTCGGACCCTCCCTGCCGGTAGCAGCTTAGGTTAGGCTTCCCTGAACCCAATAAAAGGTCAAAGGTGGCATGATCGGGCGGGTACACCTTCTACGCCCGCCCGGGCTTCCTCGCCGGATCGGCTTCGCCGACCGGAGAAGTCCGGGAGGCCCGAGTCCCTGGGCCACCGGGTCACGCACCCAAGTCCCCGGGTCGCTCAAGGAGCCCAGGCCACCGGACGGGAGTCGCTTTCTTGACGATATCCGCCGTCACCCCCGGATCCACCGTCACCCCCGGCCCCGCGGCCGGGCAGAGCGCACACGACGCCGACGGCCGGGTACGCGCCGACGGGATCCTCGCCCGGCAACGCCGGCGGGAATCGTCCGCGCGAACATACGCACGGAATCTGCCGATCGTCCCCGTCCATGCCGAGGGCATGACGGTCGTCGGCGCGGACGGCCGCCGCTACCTGGACTGCCTGTCCGGCGCCGGCACCCTCGCGCTCGGCCACAACCATCCCGTCGTCCACGAGGCGCTCTCCGGACTGCTCCGCTCCGGCGCTCCGCTGCACGTGCTCGACCTGGCCACCCCCGAGAAGGACGCGTTCACCGCCGAACTGCTCTCCTGCCTTCCGGACGGCTTCGCGGCTTCGGTGAAGCTGCACTTCTGCGGCCCCACCGGCGCGGACGCGGTCGAGGCCGCACTCAAGCTGACCCAGACCGTCACCGGGCACGAGACGCTGCTGGCGTTCACCGGCGGCTACCACGGCATGACAGCCGGAGCACTCGCCGTCACCGGGAACGTCACGGTCAAGGAGCGCCTCCGGTCGGCGGGCGCCGTCGTCCGGCTGCCCTACCCGTACCCCTACCGCTGCCCGTTCGGCGTCGGCGCCACCGGCGGGGACCGTCCGGACTGCGCGCAGCTGTCCGTCCGGTACATCGAACGGCTCCTGGACGACCCGTGCGGCGGTGTGGTGCGGCCCGCCGCAATGATCGTCGAAGCCGTGCAGGGAGAGGGTGGGGTGGTACCCGCGCCGGACAACTGGCTGCGGGCCATACGCCGGATCACTGCTGAACGGGGCATCCCCTTGATCCTCGACGAGGTCCAGACCGGCGTGGGACGTACGGGCACGTTCTGGGCCGGCGAGCACAGCGGCATCACACCGGACGTCATGGTCATGTCGAAGGCGATCGGCGGCGGCCTGCCACTGGCCGTCATCGCCTACCGGGAGGATCTGGACGGCTGGGCCCCCGGTGCACACACCGGCACGTTCCGCGGCAACCAGCTCGCGATGGTCGCCGGCACTGCCACGTTGCGTTTCGTCCGCTCCGAGGCCCTGGAGCTGCGCGCCGCCGAGGTCGGCGCCCGGATGCTGGCCGGTCTGCGGACGATCGCCGCGAGCCATCCCTGCGTAGGTGACGTCCGTGGGCGCGGGCTCATGCTCGGCCTGGAACTGGTCGATCCCGACGCCGACCCGGACGTCGTCGGCGCCCGACCGGCAAACCCCCACCTGGCCGCCCTCGTCCGGACCGAGTGCCTGGGCCGGGGCCTGATCGTCGAACTGGGCGGGCGCCACGACTCGGTGGTGCGGCTGCTCCCGCCGCTGATCATCACCGACGCCGAGGCCGATCGGGTACTGGCCATCCTCGCCGATGCCTTCGAGGCAGCGGCCTCCCCGTCCCGGTGAAACCCATCCCCGCATCGTCACCGGGCGGCACGCCCCCATGGACACCGGGCGGGCAAGCGGCGGGCCCGGCGGGTTCAGCCGCGGCAACGGCCGCGGACACGCGGGTCACCGAAACGCTGCTGCGCTGCTGGGTCCGGGAGAACGGGATCACCATGGGCCACCACGGCAGCTTGCTGCGGATCGACCTGCCCGCCTCCGGCCTGGTCCTGGACACGCCCGTCCGCTACCGCTCGGCCTGTGGCTGGCACCGCTTCGGACCTCTGACAACGGGAGGTCTGACCGTGGACGCCGGGCTGCTGGCAGCCCTGCTCGTCCGTGAGGTCACCAACCAGCGGGGACTGCCGCCGTCGGCGGGCACGGACTGTCTCGGCCGCATCATCGACTCGCTGCGGCACACCGCCGTGTACGTCGAAACCCGCGCCGCCACCCCCCGGACGCCGGCCACTCCGTCCGAACCAGCCACACCGTCCGGACCAGCCACACCGTCCGGACCAGCCGCACCGTCCGGACCAGCCGCACCGACAACGCCGTCCGAAGCAGCCACACCGGTCGGACCGGACGATGCCGCGTGCCTACCGCCGTTCCTCGCCGCCGAACAGGCGCTGATAACCGGGCATCCTTTCCATCCGGCGGCTAAGAGCCGCGAGGGCGCCTCGGCAGCAGAACTGGCTACCTACTCTCCGGAGCTACGCGGTTCCTTTCCGCTGCACTGGTTTGCCGCCCACCCATCGGTGGCAGCCTCGGGCGGAACGATCGGTGGGCACAGCCCGGTGGAGCTCCTGCGCTCCCTGCTGCCCAGTCGTGACCTGCCCGAGGCTTACGCCTCCTACCTGCCCCTGCCGGCGCACCCCTGGCAGGCCCACGACCTGCGTGCCCGGACAGACGTCACCGCCATGATCGCCGATGGCCTGCTCGTGGATCTCGGCCCGGTCGGGCCACCCTGGTATCCGACGGCGTCGCTGCGCACCGTGTGGCGGCCGGACGCGCCGGTCATGCTTAAGCTCTCCCTGGGTATGCGGATCACCAACTCCCGCCGGGTCAACCTGCGCGGCGAGCTGGAACTGGGCACCCAGATCAGCGTGCTGCTCGACGCGGGCCTGCGGGACTGGCTGGTAGCCGCCCATCCTGGCTTCCACCTGCTCGAGGATCCGGCGTGGGTCGGCCTCGACGCACCGGACACCGCCGGATCCGCCCGTGGGAGCACCCCCGAAGGCCGGGCAGGCACAGCCGGCCCAGGCCTGGAGAGCGCGATCCGGGTGAACCCGTTCGGCGTGGGTGATCGGGTGGTGTGCGTGGCCGGACTGGTCGCCGACCGTCCGGACCGGACCATGCGCACCGATCCCACCTCCCCCGGACCGTCCATGCTCGCCGAGATCGTCGACAAGCTCGCGGGACGGGTCGGGGAGCCCCCTGCCGAGGTCGCCGCCGACTGGTTCGCCCGTTACCTACGGGTCGTCGCCGTACCAGCCCTCGACCTGTACGCCCGCCACGGGGTCGGTCTGGAGGCCCACCAGCAGAACTGCCTGGTCACGTTGGACGACCACGGCCGGCCCGCTGCCGGCTGGTACCGCGACAGCCAGGGCTACTATGTCGCCGCGTCCCACGCGGACGCCGCCCGCCGTGCCGTGCCCGGATTCGGCGACGGACTCGCCGCGATCTTCGACAACGTCCTCGTGGACGAACGGGTGCTCTACTACCTTATGATCAACAATGTGTTCGGGGTGATCGGTGCCTTGGGCGCCGCCGGGAAGGCGGACGAGGCCCGGCTGCTGGCCGGTGTGCGCGCATTGCTTATGCGCATGCGTGCCGACCTCACCGCCGACGGTGTGACCGTGCCGGGCCTGTTCGGCCTGCTGCTGGACTCCGCCGTCCTGCGATGCAAGGCGAACCTCGCGACGGCGGTCGACGGGCGCGACGAACTGGCCGGCCCGGTCGCAACCCAGTCACTGTACGTCGACATCCCCAACCCGCTCGTCACGGAGCTCGGATCGTGAACACCCGGCCGGACGATCGGGATCGGCAGGATGAACAGCCCAGGCGGGACGAGCAGGACGAGCGCGGTGAGCAGAGCAAACGGGACGGCTGGGGTGAACAGGGCGAACCGTTCGACCTGGTGGGCGTCGGGCTCGGGCCGTTCAACCTGTCGCTGGCCGCACTCGCCGACGGGCTGCCCGGACTGCGCACCCGGTTCTTCGAGGCCAGGCCCGGATTCTCCTGGCATCCCGGCCTGCTGCTACCGGGCACACGGCTGCAGGTGCCGTTCCTCGCCGATCTGGTCACCCTGGCCGACCCGACCAGCCGCTGGTCGTTCCTGTCCTATCTGCACGCGCACGACCGGTTGTTCCGGTTCTACTTCCACGAACGTTTCCACGTGCTGCGGCAGGAGTACGACGACTACTGCCGCTGGGTGGCCTGCGGCCTGGACTCCACGTGTTTCGGTACCCGGGTGGACGCGCTGCGCTGGCATCCGGACACCGGGCTGTTCGGGGTCGAGGTGAGCGTCCATGCCAATGGTTCGACGCGGACCCGGACGGTGCCGGCCCGCAACATCGTCCTGGGGGTGGGGACCGAACCGTCGGTGCCGGCGGTGCTTGCCGGACTGCTCGGACCGGAGGTGTTCCATTCCGCCGAGTACCGGATGCGGCGAGCCACGCTTGCCGGCGCCGCACACGTGACCGTCGTCGGCTCGGGCCAGTCCGGCGCGGAGGTCTTCACCGACCTGCTGCGCGCCCAGCCGGAAACCGGCCAGGCCCTGCACTGGATCACGCGGACGCCGGCCTTCGCCCCGATGGAGTACTCCAAGCTGGGCCTGGAGCAGTTCACCCCCGACTACGTCCGGTACTTCCACACTCTGGACCAGCCGACCAAGGACGCGCTCCTGCCCACCCAGTGGCAGCTGTACAAGGGCATCGACGCCGAGACGATCGCGGAGATCTACGATCTGCTGTACGAGCGGACCGTCGCCGGCGCATCCGTGAACGCGGCCCTGCTGCCCCATGTCACGATCGAATCGGGGATCCGGGCGGCGAACGGGCGGATCAGGCTGATCTGCCGGCACGTGCCGCAGGACCGTACGTTCACGGTCGAGACCGACCGGGTCGTGCTCGCGACCGGATACGCGGCCCGCCGGCCCGCCCTGCTCGATCCGGTCGCGGACCTGCTCGACCTTGACGACACCGGCCGGTACCAGGTGGACGCGGCCTACCAGCTCGCGACCGCACCGCAGGTCAGTGGACGGATCTACGTCCAGAACGCCGAACTGCACACCCACGGGGTCGGCACGCCAGACCTCGGCCTGGGCGCCTGGCGGGCCGCGGTGATCCTCGACGACCTGACCGGGGGATCGGCCTACCGCGTCCCAGAAAGATCGGCTTTCACGACCTTCGGGGTGCCTCCCGGTGTGCCGATGTCCAGCTCCGGTGAGCGTCCACCAGCTGCCGATTCGGCTGCCGATTCAGCTGCTGGCTCGGCAGCCGAATCGGCTGTGCGCCCGCGGCGCGGTAACGTGCCCACGCCGGCTGGCAGAGGTGTGCAGTGGACGGACGAGGGTGGATCATGAGCCGGCTGCGTGCAGTCGTGTCCACGACCGTTGCGATCGTTGCCGCGACGGCTGGACCGGGAACGTTCAGGCAGGGGGTGCCCGAACCACCGGACCCCCCGACCGATCCGGGGTCCTGGCCACAGCCGCGCCTGTGGCGGGCGGCCGGACGAGCTCTGCTGGCAAAGCTGATCGCGGAGTTCTCCTACGAGGAGCTCCTGCGTCCGGAACCCGCCGCGGACACCACGAACCCCGCGGACACCGCAAACTCCGCGGACCTGCCTTCGGTCGCGCCCACGGTGGCGCGCGTCGGGCGCGGCGAACCGTCCAACTACCGGCTGACCTGCGGTGAGGTCGCCTACACGTTCACCGCCAGGCGCGGCACGTTCGGCACCTGGTGGCTGGACGCATCCTCGCTGCGTCGCGAGGGTGAGCCGAGCCGGACAGGCGACCGCCCGGCACCCGCGGATGATCCGGTGCGCTTCGTCCTGGACGCCGCGGACCTGCTCGGCTGGCCGGACGACGTCACCGCGGATGTCGTCCGCGAGCTGACCGCGACCCACGCCGCGGACGTACGCCTGCTCGCCGGCGCCCGGTCGGCCACCAGCCTCGCGGATGCGGCCTACACCGAGCTGGAGGGCTTCGCCACCGGGCATCCGTGCATGGTCGCGAACAAGGGACGGCTGGGCTTCGGCCTCGCCGACGTGGACCGCTACGCCCCGGAGGCACGTAACCCGCTGAGGCTACTGTGGGTAGCAGTACATCCGGATCTGGCTACGTTCACGGCCGCCGGCTTCACGACCGCCGGACCATCCGGGCCCTCCGGTGGTTCGGCTGCCGGGCCGTCCGGTGGGCGTGACCCGGACACGCCCGGCGACGGCGTCCTGACCTCGCAGCGGCTGCTGGCAGCCGAACTCGACACGTTCACCCAGGTGGCGTTCGCGGCGACGCTGGCAACCCGGCTCGCCTTCACGGACGCCGACGCCGCCGACATCTACCCGGGCACAGGCAGTGACACAGGCACCGGCATGGACCACAACAGTGACGGCGATCAGGTAGGCGGGCCGAACACCGCTTCGACCCAACCATCCCTGCCCGCCAGGGACTACGTCTGGCTGCCGGTGCATCCCTGGCAGTGGGAGCACGTGATCGCGCCGCTGTTCGCCGCCGAGATCGCGACCGGCCGGCTGATACTGCTCGGCGAGGCACCCGACCGCTACCTTCCGCTGCAGTCCGTGCGCACCCTGGTGAACATCGACCGCCCGTCACAGCTCAACGTCAAGCTCGCCCTGATGATCCGCAACACGCTGGTGTGGCGGGGGATGTCAGCGGACGACGCCCACGCCGGCCCGGACACCTCCGCGTGGCTGGTCGGCATCCGGGACGCCGACGCGTTCCTGCGGGACGTCACACGGGTGCTTCCGCTGCCGGAAGTCGCCGGGGTCACCGTCACCCACGGTGCGTACGAGTCGCTGGCACGCGCGCCGTACCGCCTCCACGAACTGCTGGGCGCGCTGTGGCGGCAGCCGGTCGAGGCTCTGATCTCCCCCGGCGAGCGGGCCCGGACGTTCGCCTCGTTGCTGCTCGTCGGCTCCGAGGGCCGGGCACTGGTCAGCGAGCTGGTAGCCCGCTCGGGCCAGACGCCGCGGGAATGGCTGCGGGCGCTGTTGTCCTGCCTGCTGCCACCGCTGCTGCACTACCTGTACGTCTACGGTGTCGCCTTCACCCCACACGGCGAGAACGTCATCGTCGTTTTCGACGGCGGCGACGTCCCAACCCGGATCGCGCTCAAGGACTTCGGAGCCGACGTAGAGCTGGTCGACGTCGCCCACAGCGACACCGCCCGTACCGGCGCCGAACCCCCCGATGCCGAATCCGCCGACGCGGAATCCGCCGGTATCGACCGGCCCGGCCGGCCCGAACACGCGGATCCGCCGGAGGCCGTCGGGCGGTACCTGCGGCGCTGGCCCGCCTCCGACCTCGCCCATTCGATCCTGTCAGCGCTGTGCACGGGACACTTCCGGTTTTTCTCGGTTCTCGTCGAGGACCATCTCGGCGTCCGCGAGAAGGAATTCTGGACGCTGGTCCGTGCCGAGATCGAAAATTATCACCGCGGTTTTCCCGAATACGCCGACCGGTTCGTCCTGTTCAACCTGCTGGCTCCCACCTTCGACCGGGTCTGCCTCAACCGGGAGCAGCTCGCCGGAACCGGCTTTCACGACCGGCCCGACCGTGACGGCGGGTTCGACATCATGTACGGCCAGGTCGCCAATCCCCTGCACCTGGTGACAACTGACACCGAGACCCCCGACACCGCGACTCTGGAGGCCGAGACCATGGAGACCGAGACCATGGACATGAACCTCAGCGCCGAGACAGCGGACACCCAGGCGACGGGCGCGGGAGCACCCGCCCAGGCGCACGAAACCACCCTTCCGGCTTGAGCCTGCCAGCGCAGCGGCATCCGGGCGTCATCGGCATCGACGAACTGCGACGGCTCGCGGCGTCCCCGCAGTCTCCGGACGGCATCGACGAGGTGCTCGTGGGCCTTCCCGACCTGCAGGGACGCCTGCAGGGCAGCGGGACGTCGGTGGAGTACTTCACCGAGGACGTCCTCGCACGCGGCCTGCACACCTGTGCCTATCTGCTTGCCGTGGACGTCGAGATGGACACCGACTCCGGCTACGCCTTCGCGCCCTGGGACAGCGGCTTCGGGGACTTCCGGCTCGTACCGGATCTCGCGACCCTGCGCCGCGCTCCATGGAACTCCCGGTCGGCCGTTGTGCTCGCGGACGCCTGGTGGCCGGACGGCACCATGGTCCGCCTCGCCCCCCGGGCCATCCTGCGCGCGCAGCTCGATCGGCTTTCCGCCCGGGGACTGGCCGCGCTTGCCGGTACCGAGCTGGAGTTCCTGATGTTCACCGAGTCCTACCAGGAGGCGGCCGGGCGCTCGTACGGCGGTCTGACCCCGGCGTCCCGTTACAACGTCGACTACTCCCTGATCGGGACGTCCGGGATGGACGGACTGGCCCAAACGATCAGGCGGGCCATGGCGGGCGCGGGCGTGCGGGTCGAGTCGGCCCGGGCGGAGGTCCATCCGGGCCAGTACGAGATCGTGTTCCGCTACGACGACGCGATACGCACCTGCGACAACCACGTCCTCTACAAGACAACAGCGAAAAATCTTGCGGCGCAGGCAGGGCAGGCCGTGACCTTTATGGCGAAATACGATCAAGGAGAGGGAAACTCCTGCCATGTTCACCTGTCGCTGCGGGGGCGGGACGGCACGACAGTGTTCGCCTCCGGCCCGGCAGCCGGCGAGCGGGCACCGGGCGACCAAGCGCCAGGTGAACGGACGCCGGCCGGGAGGGCGGATCTCGCCGGCATGTCGGAACTGATGCGGTCGTTCGTGGCCGGGCAGCTCGCCTGCATGGCCGAGTTCACCCTGCTGTTCGCACCGACCGTCAACTCCTACAAGCGGCTCGCCCCGGGCTCGTTCGCGCCGACCGGTATCGCCTGGGGACGGGACAACCGCACCTGCCCGGTGCGGGTCATCGGCTCCGGCCAGTCGCTGCGGATCGAACACCGGGTGCCCGGCGGTGACGCCAACCCATACCTGGCGGTCGCCGGGATCGTCGCGGCCGGCCTGTACGGGATCGACAACGACCTTGCCCTGCCCGTGGCAACGGCCGGGAACGCGTTCACGGCGTCCGGGGTGCCGCGCCTGCCGACGACGTTACGGCAGGCGCAACAGCTGTGGCGTTCCAGCGACATCGCGCGGGCGGCGTTCGGCGACGATGTCGTCGACCATCTCGCGCACGCCGCCGAGGTCGAGCTCGCCTCCTACGAGACGACCGTCACCGACTGGGAACGCCGCCGAGCCTTCGAGCGCCTGTGAACCGCTCAGGTCTCCGGGTCGCTTCGTGGGGGCGGCCGATCCGTCCACGGCCGCCCCCACGAGCCGCGCGGCAGCATCGTCCAACCACTTCTGCCGCAAGATTCAGTTGGGTACCAGCCTCACCGCCGCACCCGGCGCCCCTGTATCAGCGGGTCGTCACCAACGAGCGCGGGCAACCGTATCTGCGGGAGAGCTGCTCACGATCGTCGCCAATCGTGTGTCCGGTTACGGTCCAGCGGGCCTCCGACGGCATTAAGGCTAGGACGTGAAACGAGGTCGTGACAAGGGCCGGCGATGCCCTCTCGATGGTTTTTTTCGCATTGCGACCGGTAACAGAAAACACCATGATGAGTATACCGATTTATTTTTCGGATTGTTTTACCAGTGCATGTCCGGCTGGTTCCCATATTCTCGGCAAGTGCACTATACGTAGCTTTCCGGCCGGGTCATCCGTCCACCAGGCCGATCCGGGCGTGCAGGGCCCGCAACGGCCGCGGCGCCCACCAGTTGGCGTTACCGGCCAACCGCATGAACGCCGGCACCAGCACCCCGCGGATCAGCGTGGCGTCCAGGACGATCGCCAGGGCCGTACCGATGCCGAACATCTGTATGAACGTGACCGACGACGTCCCGAAGGCCACGAAGGTCACCGCAAGCAGTGCCGCGGCGGTGGTCACGATCCGCCCGGTGCGGGCGAGGCCGGTGGCAACAGCCTCGGCGTTCGGGACGCCACGGTCATGCTCCTCCTTGATCCGGGAAAGCAGGAACACCTCGTAGTCCATGGACAGGCCGAACGCGATGCAGAACAGCAGCACCGGCATGGAGGTGTCCAACGGCCCCGGCAGGAAGCCCAGCGCCCCGGACAGGTGACCGTCCTGGAAGATCCAGACTGCGGCACCGAGCACGGCGGTCAGGGACAGCACGTTGAGCACCAGAGCTTTCAGCGGCATGACGACACTGCCCGTGAACAGGAAGAGCAGCACGAACGTGGTCAGTGCGATCAGCCCGGCGGCCAGTGGTAACCGCTGGGAGATGGTCTCCTTGCCGTCGACCAGCACCGCGGACGGGCCGCCGACGACCACGGACGTCCCGGCCGGAACGGGCCGCTCACGGACGGCCCTGGCGAGATCCTGCCCGGCCTGCGATGCCGGGTCGACCGAGGGGATCACCTCGAGATAGGTCGAGGTGGCGGCGGAGAACCGGGCGTCCGCGGCTGCGGCGGGCGCCGTCTGGCGACCCGCGGCATAGGTGCCGGCAGCGCTGTTCACCCGGGCCACGTTCGCCAGCGAGGACAGGTCGCGCGCGTATGCGTCCAGTGCGGGCCCGACCGAGCCGGCCGCACCCCCAGCGCCTGCGGCCACACCCCCGCTGCCTCCGCCGGAAGCACCGGTCAGCCCCTCCACGACGACGGTCGTGGCGGCAGCGGTGTCCGCGGAGAAGTCCGCCCGGATGGCGTCGCCGACCCGCCGGCTGGAGGCGCTGTCGTGCAGCACCCGGTCGTCCGGGGTGCCGAAGGAGACGTGCAGGAAGGGGATGCCCAGCGCCAGCAGCAGGGCGATGGCGGGTACACCGACGAGCACCGGCCGGCGCATGACACCGGATGCGACAGCACGCCAGGCGGGTGATTCGGACGTCTCCTGGGGGCCGGTCGCCCCGCCGACGGCCCGCCGGCGGCGGATCAGCCCGATTATCCCGCTAGCCCTGAGCGCGTTGACCCGCGGACCGAGAAGCATGAGCACGGCGGGCAGGGCCACGGCAGCGGTGAGGACCGCGAAGATCGTCACGGCGATACCGGCGTAGGCCATCGACTTCAGGAAGAACGGCGGGAAGACCAGCATCACAGCAAGTGCCGCCACGACGGTTGCGCCGCTGAAAACGATCGTCCGACCGGCGGTCCGCAAGGTGGCCGCGACCGCGTCGGCGCGCTCCCGCCCCGCGGCGAGCTCCTCACGGAACCGGCTCACCATCAGCAGGGAGTAGTCGATACCCAAGCCCAGGCCCAGGGCCGTGGTGAGATTGACCGCGAAGATCGAGACGTCCGTGAGGCTGCCGAGGACGGACAGGATCGCAAGCCCGCCGAAGATACCGACCACACCGACGACAAGCGGCAGTAATGCGGCGACCACACCGCCGAAGGCCACCACGAGCAGCACCATCGTGATCGGGATGGCCAGCGACTCGGCTACGGCGAGGTCGGAGGTGACCTGGTCGTTGATGTTCTCGCCGATGGTGGCGAAACCCCCGGGAGTCACCGTCACCGGTCCGGGCGCATCGGCGGCCCGCTCGTACCGGCTGACGAGTTTCGCGGCCACGTCGTCGTCGTCCACGGAGGCGAGCACGAGGGCGTGTTTACCGCTCTCGGAGCGAAGGGGCGGGCCTCCGACGTCCCAGTACGAGACCACCCTGCCCACACCCGGCTCGGCCGCGAGCGTGCGGGCGACCTCCTTCCCGGCGGCCGTGACGTCGGGGGCGTCCACTGCCCCGGCGCGGGCCGTGACGAGGAGGACCAGGTTTGGCTGGCCGCCGAAACGTTCCTCCACCGCATGGTCGGCACGGGTGGAGTCCGACCGGGGATCATCGAATCCCCCGGTCTGCAGCTTGCCGAACGCGCCGACGCCGACCACGGCTGCCGCACCCACAAGCAGCAGGGTTACCAGTAGGACGAGCCTGGGACGGCGTGTGACCAGGCGCGCGAGGCTTGCGAACACCCGAACCTCCGGAGAGTTGTCATCGTTCTAGAGAACAGTGTTCGCATACACTAGACGCAGTCAAGACACCACATCGAAAAAGTTGACAGTGTTCACCTGACGAATCAGCATGGCCCACGTGACCCAGCCGGCCTCCAGACGCGAGCGCCTCCGCCTCGCCACCATCGACGAGATCAAACAGATCGCCCGTGGCCAGCTTGATGAGCACGGCGCGGCCGGGGTCTCGTTGCGGGCAGTCGCTCGGGCGATGGGGCTCACCCCGTCCGCCCTCTATCGCTACTTCACCAGCCGCGACGAACTGATCGCCGCGCTGATAGCCGACGGGCTCGACTCACTGGCCGACGCGTTGGAGGACGCCTTCGAGCTCGCGCCCACAGACGATCATGCCAGGCGGTGGCTTGACGTCACCCGCACCTACCGCCGGTGGTCACACGAACACGTGACCGAGTACATACTCATCTTCGGGACACTGGGGCTCGACTACACCCCGCCGGGGGATCAGCCGTGTGACGGTTGTGACGGCACGGAACGCTCGGTCACAGTGCTGTTCCGGTGCATGGCCGACGCGATCGACGCCGGGCTGATCGATCTGTCCCGGTTCGTTCGCGAACTCACGCCCGCACTGCGCGCCCAGCTTGAGGCATGGCGAGCCGATACCCACAACACGATCCCGCCGGCAGGGCTCGCCGCCTGCCTGATCGTCTGGACGCAGCTGCACGGGTTCCTGTCCCTGGAGCTGTTCGGCCATCTCCCATCCGCGATCAGTGACGCGAGCACACTGTTCGACCAGCAGATGCTCGACGTCCTGCTCCGGTGCGGCTACCAGGGCCCGGTCGACTTCACGACCGGGTAAGCAGGACCGCGATCAGCGAGATTGACATCCTCTCCGCTCTGAAGAGCGGAGATTCCCGCCTGCTACGCCGCTGTGGGCGTGGGCTTCGGGTGGGTTCCCGCTTCGCCGCGCGGCGCCGGCACGGGTGCCGGTCTTACCTGCGCTCCACGGACAGACACCGCCAGTCCGGCGGCCAGCGCGACGTTGACCGCCGCGTTCACATCCCGATCGTGCACCGTCCCGCAGACCGCGCACGTCCACTCCCGAACCGCGAGCGGTTTCGGCCCGTCCTTCACCCCGCAGGCCGAACACACCTGCGAGGTGGGTTCGAACCGGCCGATCCGGACGAACGTCCGGCCGTACCGGACCGCCTTGTACTCCAACATGGCGACGAACGCCGACCAGCCGGCGTCGTGGACCGACTTCGCCAGCCGGGTGCGGGCGAGTCCTTTGACCGCCAGGTCTTCCACGGCGACCGCTTGGTTCTCGCGGATCAGCCGTGTGGAGAGCTGGTGGTGAAACTCGCGCCGCGCGTCGGCCACCCGCGCATGCGCGCGTGCGACCTTGACCCGCGCTTTCGCCCGGTTCGCTGAGCCCTTCTTCTTGCGAGACAGATCCCGCTGCGCCTTCTTGAGCCGCTTCTCGGCCCGGCGAAGAAACCGAGGAGAACCGATCTTCGTGCCGTCCGACAGCACCGCGAAATGCGTCAGCCCAAGGTCGATGCCGATCTCGGCGGGCGTCTCCGGAAACGGGCTCTCCTCGCCGGTCTCGACGATGAAGCTCGCGAAGTACCGCCCCGCGCTGTCCCGGACCACTGTCACCGTGGATGGTGCCGAGGGCAGCCTGCGGGACCAGCGCACCTCGACGTCCCCGATCTTCGGTAATCGAAGCTTCCCGCCCGGGGTGAGCGACCAGCGGGCGTTCGCGGTGAACCTGACAGCCTGCCGGGTGTCCCGCTTCGACTTGTATCGGGGCGCGCCCATCCGGGGCCGCTTTCCCTTCAGCCCATCGAAGAAGTTTCGGTAGGCCGTGTCGAGGTCGCGCAGCGACTGCTGCACCACCACCGCCGACACGTCGGCAAGCCACGCCCGTTCCGGGGTCTTCTTCGCCTCGGTGATCAACAGCTTGGACAGGTCCCCGGTCTTCGGGAACGGCAGCCCCTGCGCCCGCGCGGTCTCCCGCATCCAAAGCGCGTCGTTGTAGACGACCCGAGCGCACCCGAACGCCCGCGCCAACGCTGTCCGCTGACCAGCACTCGGGTACAGGCGGAAGCCGTACCGAAGCTGCACGATCACAGCCTACCATTGGCTTATGGCTACCGATCCGGGCATCCGTACTGGCAGACACTGTGTTTTCGCGCTGCACGCCCACTTGGTTTTCGTCACCAAGTACCGGCACCGTGTGTTCGACGACCGGCACCTGACCCGCCTGGAAGAGATCATGCGGGCGGTCTGCGCCGACTTCGAGGCCGAGATGATGGAGTTCAACGGCGAACGCGACCACGTCCACCTTCTGATCAACTTCCCGCCCAAGGTCGCCCTGTCCCGACTGGTCAACAGCCTCAAGGGCGTCTCGTCCCGGCGGATGCGCCAGGAGTTCCCCGACCTGGCCCGCCACTACTGGCGGGCGAACCGGCTGTGGTCGGGTTCCTACTTCGCCGGGTCTGTTGGCGGCGCGCCGCTGGACGTGCTCCGCCGGTACATCGCCGAGCAGACCCGTCCGGTTTAGAGCACGCTCGGGCCTGGGGGCCCTCCCGCGCGGGCCTTCACCCCCGGCCTGAAGGCCGGAGCACCGGCCCGCAACCCGGTAGCAGCCAGGAGCCACGCGGGGTGACGGCCAGGAGTCGACCGGCCCCGGACGGCCGTCCGGGGCCGGTCGACCCTCACGCGGACGCCCGCATCCGGCGTTCGAGCGTCTTCAGCGCCGCGTGGCGTGCAGCTTTGATCTCGGGAATGCGCGCCTGGTAGGCCCGTGAGTTCGCCAGCGGCTGGTAGAAGCCGAGCCGGGGAACGAACGCCGTGTCGTCGTAACCGGTCGGACGGTGCAGCGCGTACGTACGCCCGGGGTAAAGCAGGTCGTAATTCTCGGCGATCTCCCAGACCGCCACCTGCGAGTCGATCCGGCGGCGGGCGAAGTAGGCCTCCAGCACGTCGACGGTAAAGCTTATCTCGTGGAACTGCTTGACAAGGTCGCGGTAGTCCTGCCCAACCTGGTATTTAACCGGCAACGCGACCTGAACGCATTCCAAACCGCCCAGGAAGTCCAGTGCGAGCACCTTCAGGGAGGTCTCCACCCCGTACCCGCGCGAAAAGGCCAGCGAGCTGAAGAGATCCGCGTCGATCACGAACTCGCCGATGAGCGGCTGCTGGGTGGCCGTGACGGCGGGGACGTAATGGGCCAACTGCTTGGAGAGCAGGGAGCGCAGCATCTCGGTGGTACGCCCCCCGGGCCGGCCGTCACCAGTCACCCGCTGAGAGCTGCCATTAACGAAGAGTGGCACGTCGCCGGTCGTCGCAGCCGCCGCAAGTAGGCCCACGGTATGCGGGTCGTAGTACTCCAGATCGGCGTCATGAAATACAAGCCGATCACCGAACGCCAGATAGGCGAGACTGCGCATTGCACCGGCTTTGCCGCCGTAGGAGGGCGATTCACGTTTCGCGTGACGTTCGATGACCGACCGCCCCCGGACGACCCAGCTTGCCCCCGCTTCCGTCGCTATACGCACCAAGTCGTGTTCGTCACCATCGGACGACGGATCGACGACGACACCGATTTCGTCCAGAACCCGACGTTCCCGCATCCAGTGCTGACGATTCAGGGCAACAATGTTACCCAGCGTCCGGGCCGCTTCCGGGCCACGTGCGGGGATGAGCAGGCTCAGGGTAATGCCTTTGCTGAGTTTACCGGCCTCGATGGCGTCGAGGTCGAAGGTGGTGGGGTCGAGCGTACGCACGGACGCCCCTCTCTCGTGAGCTTTCCATGAGAACTCCCCCCTTTACCCAATAGGCCGGAGACGACGCGATCATCGGTTCGGCACGCTGCCGGAGGCCCCAAGGAAGCCACACCGCCCCCACCGCAGCCGGGCCCGCCTTCCCCCGTCGCGCTATCCGTCCGGCCGGCACGGACAGCAGGTCATGACCTGCATTGACTTAAGACCTCTTCCGCGCCCCCTTGCCTCCGAACCGTGGATTCCGGCCAGGTGGCACATCCCGGCTCGCGTATTCCGCCAGCAGCCTTCAACATGGACGTAACAACGAGTTAGGGTAGTACCCTAACGTACGTTTACCAAGGCCTGTCAGGAAAAATCGTGACTATGGATACTATATGTGTGCGTAGTAGTACCTAACGTACCGCAGCGTCACGGAAGGCGACGATGGTGATTGCCTCCCACGAGGATGAGGGCACACGCGGCATCTCTGCCGGTGTGCGGCCGACCGGGTCCATCTGCCGGAGAGCTCCGTCTTGCGGACAGGAGCGAGCACATACGTCATCCTGACAACGTGTCGAGACAGCGGTGGTGGTGACAGGCTCAGGTAAAGACTGCCACGCCGCGGCACGCGCTCCTGGCAGGCACCGCCCCGACACGCACGACCGGGACACACAGCCGAGACGCACCGCGCGTCGCTCCCGGTACTCCTCGCAGCGCTCCTCGTCCTGGCCGGCGGTGCCTGCGGTGCCGGCTACGCCTCAAGCGACGGCTTCGTCTCGGCACCAACCCGCGCGACACCCCCGGGACGGCTTCACCCGGCCGTACGGCCGCGACCGGCACGTTGCCGAACTGGTCCGGCAACGGTCTGCAGTATGCCCAGGACACCGCGCAGGCAGCCGGCTTCACGAACCTGACCTCCCACGACGCGCTCGGGCGTGGCCGCAACCAGATCCTCGACTGATCGGAGATCCTGTCAGGGTGAGCGATGCACCGCGTCCTCGGCCGACAGCAAGGTTGCGGCCGACCAGCACGAATCGCCGCCGTGATTTCAGCGAAACACGCACGGGACGCCGTGAGGATCCTTACGCTGTGAGTGAACTGTTGGACAGGTTGACCATGCCGACGGATTGACCATGCAGGTGGGTGAGGACAGTGAGTGACGAAACTCCAGCAGGCACAGTGCCGGATGCCGGCGGGACGGCCCGGCAACACCTGGTGACCTTCTGCGGAAAGTGCAGTTGTGGATGTCCGCAGCTGTTCGTCGACCACGACGCCCCGGCCGAACGCCGGATCGTACTCGTGGACGACTTCGGCCAGCAGGTGCAGATGAGCGTCGATCAGCTGCATGCGATAATTGATCAGGCACAATCCGGAGAGTTGGAACGTATCCTCGATTCTGCCCTGACTGTGGCACCCGGTATCTAGCACCGGTATCAGATACCGGTATCAGATACCGGTAGCTGACCAGGACGCGTCCAACAGCCCCCGCGCGGGGGTTTTCCCGCGTGAACGTGAACCTCGGCATGACCAGGCGGCGCCGCATGCACCATTTACCGGGGGTCGCGGGATCAGTCAACACGGCCGCCGGCTCTCTTCGACTCGTCGCGTCGCTGGTGTTCACCGCCCTCGTGGGATTCCACGCCTGGATGTCGGCGCGGACAGCACGAACCGACGGAAGCCGGATTGCCGTACTGACCGAGACCGGCCACCTTCTCGTGGCAGCCGGCATGGCGTACATGTTCAGCCCGCCGGACTGGCAGGCCCACACCGCCCGGGTCATTGCCGGGTCCACGTTGGCCTGGGGTTATCTGGCCCTTTCGTCGGTGTTCCTGACCGCTAACGCGATCTGGGGAGGTGATCCGGGGCGCCCACGGCACCCGGCCACGCCCGAACACCACGACGCCGGTTCGGCCGGAGCCTGCTGCTGCGCGTTGCTCGCGATCGAGGGCCTGGCGATGGCGTACATGAACGCGCTGCAATGGTGGTCGGCGGACGACCTCACCATCGGCTTCTTCCTGCTTTTCGTGGCGGTGACCGTCCTCACGACGGCCACCCTGGTACTGCGCCTGGTGGCAGGGTCGTTCCCCGCCGGTGGGCCGGCCACCCGGATGGCCGGCCCAATCATGGTCAGCGCGCGTGGCGCATCCGTCCGCATCCACGGGTGCCGTCTGATCATGAGCGTCGGCATGGTCGCCATGTTCGCGACGGTCCTGACCTCCTGAGGCCTCGTGCTGATCCCTCATTAACCGCGCACGTCAGTTAGCCGCGCGCGTCAGCCGATACCGCCAGGATGTCGGGGTCGGCCGTTGCGTCGCCGGCAGGGACGACATCGTGGTCCGCGTACATCCCCACGGGCGGGCAGGTGCAGACCGGGTTGCGGTCACCGTAGGCGCCGTCGATCCGGCGTACCGGTGACCAGTACTTCGACTCCCGCAGGGAGGCGACCGGATAAGCCGCCACCGTGCGGGCGTACGGGTGCGCCCACTCGTCCGCCACCAGCATGGACGCCGTGTGCGGGGCGTTACGCAGGGGGTTGTCATGCACCGGCCAGGTGCCCGCGCCGACCAGGTCGGCTTCCCGCCGGATCGAGATCATCGCCCGGCAGAACCGGTCGATCTCGGTGAGGTCCTCGCTCTCGGTCGGCTCGACCATCAACGTCCCGGGTACGGGGAACGACATCGTCGGTGCATGAAAACCGTAGTCGATAAGCCGCTTGGCCACGTCGTCCACGGTCACCCCGGTCAGCTTCGTCAACGGACGCAGATCGAGGATGCACTCGTGCGCGACCAGGCCATCACGTCCGGTGTAGAGAACCGGGTAGTAGGATGACAGCCGCCAGGCGATGTAGTTGGCGTTGAGGACCGCCACCGAGGTGGCCCGGCGCAGTCCCCGCGCACCCATCAGCCGGATGTACGCCCAGGGGATCATCAGGATGCCCGCCGACCCCCACGGCGCCCCGGATATCGGTCCGACGCCGGTGGACGGCCCCGCCTCGGGCTGTAGCGGATGGTTGGGCAGGTAGGGCGCGAGCCGTTCGACCACCGCGACCGGGCCGACGCCCGGCCCGCCACCGCCATGCGGGATACAGAACGTCTTGTGCAGGTTCAGGTGACTCACATCCGCCCCGAATGCTCCCGGTTTGGCCAGCCCCACCAGGGCGTTCAGGTTCGCGCCGTCCACGTAGACCAGGCCGCCGCAGGAGTGCACCAGATCGCACGCCCGCCCGATGCCCTCCTCGTAGACACCATGCGTCGACGGGTAGGTCACCATGAGCGCGGCAAGCCGGTCGGAGTACGCGGACGCCTTCGCCGCCAGATCCTCCAGATCCACGTTGCCGTCGCTGTCGCAGGCGACCACCACGACCCGCATACCGGCCATGACCGCGCTCGCCGCGTTCGTCCCGTGCGCCGACGACGGGATCAGGCAGACGTCCCGGACCGGCCTGCCCTCCGAGGCATGATCGTGATGGTAGGCACGGATGGCCAGGAGCCCGGCCAGCTCCCCCTGACTGCCCGCGTTCGGCTGCAGCGACACCGCCGCGTATCCGGTGATCGCCGCCAGCCATCTTTCGAGATCGCGGATCAGCTCCAGGTAACCGGCGGCCTGATCCAGCGGTGCGAACGGGTGGATGTCGGCAAAGTCCGGCCAGGTCACCGCGGCCATCTCGGTCGTGGCGTTCAGCTTCATCGTGCAGGAGCCCAGCGGAATCATGCCGCGATCGAGGGCCAGGTCCTTGTCCGCGAGGCGGCGCAGGTAACGCAGCATCGCCGTCTCGGACCGGTGCAGGTGGAACACCGGATGATCCAGATAACGACTCGTCCGGGCCAGCTCCGCGGGGATCGCCCTGCCGCCACTGGTACCGACGCCGGTACCAGTGGCTTGGGTGGCCGCCATGGCCCGGCCGGAGCCACCGATACCGGAGCCGGAGCCCGGCGGCGTCGCGTTCCTCGTCCCGTTCCTCGCCGGACCTGCCGGCAGCGCAACCACCGGCAGCGGCAGCGGCGGGACCCCGAAGGCCGCCCACACCGCGTGCAGGTCGGCGTCCAGTGTCGTCTCGTTGCAGGAGACGCCGACGTGGTCGGCGTCGACCAGGCGAAGGTTCAGCCCGCCCGCGAGCGCCGCGGCGACCACCCGGGCCGCCTGGGACGGCACATGCGCAAGCACCGTGTCGAAGAAGCGGTCGTGGACGACCCGCACACCGCCGGCGCGAAGCCCCTCGGCGAGACGTACCGCATGGTCGTGCACCCGCTCGGCGATCCCCGCCAGACCCTGCGGACCGTGGTAGACGGCATACATCGAGGCCAGCACGGCCGGCAGCACCTGCGCCGTGCAGATGTTGCTGGTGGCCTTCTCCCTGCGGATGTGCTGCTCACGGGTCTGCAAGGCCAGCCGGTAGGCACGCTCGCCGTCGGCGTCCACCGACACGCCGACCAGCCGGCCCGGCAGCGACCGCTCAAGGCCTGCCCGCACCGCGATGAAACCCGCATGCGGACCGCCGAAACTCAGGCCCAGCCCGAACCGCTGCGTGCTGCCGACCGCGATATCCGCCCCAAGCTCACCCGGCGAGGTCAGCAACGTGAGCGCCAACGGATCGACCGCCACCGTCACGACGATCCCATGACCGTGGGCCCGCTCGATCATGTTGCGCGGGTCCCGCAGTGCGCCGTCGGCACCCGGGTATGCCAGCAGGACGCCGAACGCCGATTCGGCCAGGTGCTCCGGAAGGCCGGTCGACAGGTTCACGACCACCACGTCGACCCCCAGGGCCTCGGCGCGCGTGCGGACCACCGCGATCGTCTGCGGCAGCGTCCCGGCGTCCACGACAAACCTTGTCTGGGGCTTCTTGGCGGCCCGCCGGGCAAGCTGCATGGCCTCGGCCGCGGCGGTCGACTCGTCCAGCAGCGAAGCCCCGGCCGTCGCCAGACCGGTCAGATCCGCAATCATGGTCTGGAAGTTGAGCAGCGCCTCGAGACGTCCCTGGGAGATCTCCGGCTGGTACGGGGTGTATGCGGTGTACCAGGCCGGGTTCTCCAGGACGTTGCGCTGGATCACACCGGGCATCACCGCCGGGTGGTAGCCAAGACCGATCATCGAAGGCACCGGGCGGTTACGGCTGCCCAGCCGCCGGAGCTCGGCCAGCACCTCCGGCTCGCTCACCGCGGATGGCAGGTCAAGAGCATCGTCGCGGATCACTTCCGGCACCGCGGCTGCGACGAGCGCATCGAGGTTGGTATAACCGAGCCCGTCAAGCATCTTCCGGCGCTCACCCGCGTTCGGCCCGACATGCCGATCGACGAAGGTCACCGTCTCGACGATCACCGGCTCGCCGGCCACCGGCCCGGTTCTGCGCACCGCCGCCCCGGCCGGAGGCGATCCGGCATCCCCCGCGCGTGACCGGGCCGATGCGGGCTCGGTCTGCCGGGGCTGCGACGACGGCACAGTCACCGACCGGTCGGCCGTGGCGGGCCTCCCACTGCTTCCGTTCGTACGGCTGGTACCACCAAGACCACCTGCATCACCCGATGAGGACATTGCACCAGCAGCGGAGGAAGTGGGTATGTGCACGGTCGATGCGCTCCAGAGATCGGGCGACTCGGCGTGCGCGCCGGCCGCGACTGACCTCCCCCTCTGTACATGTGCCTGAGAGCTTCACCCGTTGCACCGGCCCGCAGGCCCGTTCGCGTGGGCTTTCACCGTCGGCGGGACGCTGCGGGCGTCCGCTTTCCAGAGCTGCCTGACCCGGCGGTTTCTCCAGCCTGAGAGTGTATGGGGAGGTCTTGCTCCTTCGGCGCCACGGGCTGAGGTGCCGTGGACTCTCCCGCGCGGGCGTGAGCGGCATCGATGTTTAGTTGTCCATCTGAACTGAATCCTAGGGTCGGCGGTCGCCAACCGCCAACCCCCGGGCCCGGGCGTGGACCCGTTCCACCGCAACGACGGCCGCCGTGCGCTCTCGGAGAGCATGCTCTGACATCCAGGCAGGTCGGGGCAGGCCGGCGCGGCTACCGAATCAGGCGGCGGTTGAGCTCCGCGACGGTCGGGACGAGGTCGCCGATGGTGGCGAAGTCCACCGCCACGAACGTCGGCATCCGCCCCTGCCTGCGCTGGCACGCTCTGACCTGGTCGAGCACGGATGCCCGGCGGTTCACCACGGCCGCGTCCGCGCGGCTGCTCGCCGTCCGGGTGATCCAGTGGTTGATCAGTACCGGCGCGGGCTGGCCCGGACCACGGCCGAGCCGGCAGTCGAAGCCGTCGGGCGAGGACACGTCCAGGGCCGTGTCAGCCGCGTACCGGAAGAACCTCCGGTAGAAGGTGCCCGGGACGTCGGCGTTCTCCGCGAACACCACCAGTCTGCGGTTCTTCTCGACCATCGAGCCGAGTGACGGCCAGTCACCGCCGGTCTCCTTGGGTGGGGTGAACACGTAACGCCCGAGCCCGGCCCGGCCGAAGGCCCTCATCACCTCGGACGCGGGCGCCGCGTCCTGGACGATCAGGGTCACCACCTCGGTCGGGTTCGCGTCGAGCCAGGCTCGCAACCGGGCCAGCTCGGTCTCCAGGTCGAGCGCGCCGAGCTGGCAGATGTTGTGGCAGAGCCACAGTCCCGGACGGCTGGAACGAGCACCGCGGGTGAACGGCTCGAGGGTGGCGCGCTGGTCCGGCGGCAGACCGCGCAGGAACGCCTCCACGTCCTGCGGCGGCGTCCAGTGATGGACGTCGACGAGCAACGCGCGGATGCCTGCGTTCAGCTGGCCGATCAGGTCCGGATCCTGCGCCGCGCCCAGGAAACGCGCGTCGCTGGAGGCCATCGAGTTATGCGTCGCGGGGTACACGACGTCGGTGTAGTGGCGGTCGCAGAGCAGGTCCGAGCCGTTGCAGTACCTGGCGGCCGGGGTGACCGGCAGGGGCATGACGATCCACAACAAGACGATGATCGTCGTCGAGGTGACCGCCAGCGTCCACCAGCGCTGCCGGCGCGCGTTCACCCGGACCAGCGTCCGCGCCACGGACGCGACCACTGTGGCACCGGCGGCGGCCACCAGCGGCATCGCCGCGAACCCGAGCCAGTGGCTGCGGACCTGGCCGACCATCGCCGAGGATATATCACCGATCATCGCTCGTACGCTTACCGGCAGCGACGAAGACGGGCCGGTAAGCGCCGCGAACGGGTCACCGACCAGTGCTGTGAGCACACCCCCGGCAGCCAGCGCGGACGCTCCGGCCGTGGCAAGCCCCACCACGACCAGGCGCAACCCCGAGCCACCGTTCCTGGTGATGACGACGGATCCGGTCGTGAACGCCACCAGCGTCAGACCGGACAGCACGCCGGCGGCAAGCAGCACACCCGACGAACCGAGGTCGTGGACGGCACGCACCGCGGCGGTACCGGGGGATTCGGGCAGCCCGGCGAGCGCCGGCCCCAGGTCGATGGTCGTACCACCGCCGACCCGCCGCCGCAGGTCGGCGATTGCGGCCTCGTCGCCATCGAAGACCAGCGGACCGGCGACCACCAGCGCCGAGGTGAGATCACCGGCCTGCATGAGCGTGACGAGTTGCTCGTGCACGGCCTGGCGTTCACCCGCGTCCAGCCGGCCCGCCCGGTCGAGGATGACGTCGGCCACCTGGTCGGCCTGCCGGGGGGAGAGGCGGATCGAGGTGATCGACGGCACGGACACCGGCGGGCGTCCCTGGGAGAGCTGGTCGAGCGCGTCGAGCAGACCGATGGTGAACCGGCTCACATCGTCCACCGGGTACGTGCTGGCGCCCGACACCTCGTCGGCCAGGTACGTGCTGGCGAGCTGGGAGATGTTGGCCAGCACCGGGCGCAGGTCGATGCGCAGATAGAGCGTGTCCCCGTTGCCGCGCAGGTAGCCCGCGGTACGGTCCGCCAGGCTTGCGGCCACCCCCTGCAGCGACGACGGGGGGACGACCACCCGCAGGTTCGCGGTCAGCAACGACTGGTCCACGGGGAGACCGGCGAAGAGCTGACCGGAGATTTCGACGATCTGCGGGTCGGTCAGGACCTGGCTGTAGAAGCGCTCGTACACGTCGGCGTCGGCGAGCACCCGCTCGTAGTAGCCCGGCTGCTGCACGGTCGCGTGGACGGTGAGCAGGGCGACGGTGGCCGGCCAGCACAACGCCGCGACCATCACGACCACCACCCGCAGCAGGCGGTCCCACCGGTGACGGTGGCGACGGGAACCGGCGGCCCGACGGAGGCCGCAGCGGCCGGTCACCCGGCCCGGGCCGTCCTGCTGACAGCCGGCCCCGGGGAAGGCGTCCCCCTCGCGGGCGTCCCCCTCGCGGATGTCCTCCTCGCAGGCGTCCTCTCCGGGGCGGGAAACCGGAACCGGCCCATGCCTACCCGCCTGGACGCGCGTGTGGCTCACCGCGCCTCCCGCCTGCCTCGCCGTCCCGTTTACCGGACCTGACCACCTCGCTGTGCACCGGCTCGCAACCGGCGCTTGTTCTCATGGTGCGTGATCGAAGTGTCTGCGATGGGCGGAAGGTGGTGATCGAGTGAGCTGTGCAACAGCCGGATCACTCCGCCGGGGAACATTTACCCGAAATGCACCTCGGCATCACCTTGTCGAGCACAGGCGCGTCCCGCGCGGGACCGCGGCCCGCGGGCATGCCCGTCCGCCCGATACCGGTCGCCATCGCAACCACCCGGTGCACATCCGGTGGATGGCCATGCAACGATCAAGTAATCGCCCGCCCGCCGGTTAGTCTGCGCTGGTCATGGTTGTGGGTCGCACCGGTGCCGGCGGCACCGACACCGGCATGCAGGCGCGCCATGCCCGGCCCGGCTACGGTCGCAGGCGACGACTCGCTGTGATCGGAAGGCTGCTGCGGGGACGGTTGCGTCTCGCCGGCATCGTGCTACGCGACATGAAGCCGACGCCGCGGCGGCTCCTGCGCGTCGCCCGATCAGTCGTGGCAAGCGGGCTTGCGCTCGGCCTCTCGCTGGAGTTCCTGCCCGGTATCGAGGTCAACGGCTTCGACGCGCTGATGCGCCTGGTGGCCATTCTCGCCTTGGTGGGCGCGGTGCTACGGCCCGTGCTCGTTGCCCTGGCGGTCGCCCTCGGTGGAATCGCCGTGCTGTTGATCGGCCTGTTCGCGCAGACCCTGGTGATCTACGTGGCTCTGCGCATCGAACCGGACGTGATCTCCAGTAGCTTCGGCGCGGCCGTCGGGGTCGCCTGGGGCACCGCGGTGATCTCAGCGGTCGTCGGCTGGCTGGCCGACGCCGGCAGCGACGAAACGTTCATCGGCGAGGTCATGCGGCAGGTCGCCCGCTACGGTGGCGGCGACGGCAGCCCGTTCGACGGTCCAGGCGTCGTCATCGTGCAGATCGACGGGCTGTCCGCGCCATTGCTGCGGTGGGCGGTCACGGCCGGGAACCTGCCCACGTTGAGCCGCTGGGTCCGCTCCGGCTCGCACCGCTTCGTCGAGTGGCACACCGGCATGCCGTCGACGACCCCGACCAGCCAGGCCGGCATCCTGCATGGCGCGTCCAGCCATGTCCCCGCCTTCCGCTGGTACGACAAGGCCGCGGGCCGTCTCGTGGTCACCAACCGCCCGCGGGACGCCGCCGAGATCGAGCGGGGGTTCAGCAACGGCCGTGGCCTGCTCGCCGACGGCGGGGTCAGCATCAGCAACGTCTTCTCCGGCGACGCACCGCACAGCCTGCTCACCGTCAGTCAGGCCGGCCTGCCCGGGCGCCGGGCCCACGGCTACGCCTCGTTCGCGGCCAGCCCGCAGGGACTCGCCCGCTCGCTGGTGCTCACCATCGGCGAGATGATCAAGGAGGTGCACCAGGCCCGCAAGCAGCGCCGCGACAACATCTTTCCCCGCGTCCGCCGCGGTGGCTCGTACGTCGCGCTGCGCGGGCTGACCAACGTCCTGCTGCGCGACCTCAACGTCACGTTCATCGCCGAACAGATGGCCCGCGGTGTACCCGTGGTGTTCTGCGACTTCGTGGACTACGACGAGGTGGCCCACCACGCCGGGCCCAACCGGCGGGAGTCGTTGCAGACGCTGGAGGGCGTCGATCGGGTGCTGGCGATGCTCGAGCGGGTCGCCGCCGGTGTCGAACGCGCGTACGAGATCGTCGTCCTGTCCGACCACGGGCAGAGCCAGGGAGCGACATTCCGCCAGCGCTACGGACAGTCCTTCGAAGACACCGTCCGCGACCTACTGACACCGGGAGCGGCCGCAGCCGCCGCGACCGGGACCGCCGAGGACTGGGGCCCGGTGAACACCCTGCTCACCGAGGTCACCGGCGGCAGGGACGGTACCGGGGCGGGCCGGCTCATGCTGCGACGCCGCACCGACGACGGGCAGGTCACCTTCGGCCCGTCCCGCCTCGAGGTCACCCTCAACCCCCAGCAACCGGATCTCGTCGTGGTCGCGTCCGGGAACCTGGCCATGGTCTACCTGCCGCAGGTGGCCGGCCGCGCCGACCTCGAACAGATGGAGTTCCTGCACCCGGCGCTCGTGCGTGGGCTGATCGACCACCCGGGTATCGGATTCGTCGTGGTGCACTGCCCGGGGCACGGACCGGTCGCCTTCGGCGCCCGGGGCCGGATGTTCCTGGAAACCGGGGTGGTCGAGGGCACCAACCCGCTGCTCGGGTACGGCTCGCGGGCTGCCGCGGACCTGCTGCGCCACCAGCGGATGCACAACGTCGGTGACATCGTCGTCATGAGCCGGATCGACCCCGGCACCCGCGAGGTCGCCGCGTTCGAGGAGCTCGTCGGCTGCCACGGCGGGATCGGCGGGGACCAGACCCGGGCCGTGCTGCTGTACCCGGCGAGCTGGCCTGCCGCGGCCAACTCGATCGAGGGTCCGGACGCCGTCCATCACCAGCTCGTCCGCTGGCTGGAACGACTGGGGCTGCGACGCGACCCGCTGCCCACGGCCCGTCCCCCCGCCGGTCCCGACGCCGGTCCCGAGACCCCGCCGGCACGTCAAGATTCCGAGAACCCGGCAATCACGGAAATCACAGAAACCGCGGAAAATACGAAAATATAATCGACCGATCGGCGGAACCAATTGAGGAACGGTCAGTACACACTTCTTCAAAAGGCGTCATCTGACGGTTCCCGCGACGTTCACCGGCCGGCAAGAAACCGATGTTCATATGCGACAGAAGCGGCGGCCGGTGCCGCCTGCCGTACGGTCGAGCATCGGGAGAGGCGGAGCAGATGGACGGTACGACGGTCGCCGGTCTGGTATTCGACATGTTCAGCCCGGCCCGCCGCGCCGACCCCTATCCCTGCTACCACGCCGCTCGCGAGGTCGGGGCGCTGGTACCCAGCCCGCTCGGCGCGTACCTGGTCACCGGCTATCGTGACTGCACGACCGTGCTGCAGGACCCCGCCTGGGGCCACGGATATTCCGACGGAATCAGCCCCTTCCGGCCGGGGGTGGCCGCCGACGACATTCCCGGCTCCTTCATCCGGATGGACCCTCCCGACCACACCCGGCTGCGCGGCCTGGTCGGTCGGGCGTTCACCCCGCGCGAAATCGGAGGACTGCGGCCCAGAATCGAACGGATCGCGGCCGAACTGTTCGACGCGGTGGTGGACGCCGGCGAGATCGAAATCGTCGACGCACTCGCCTCCCGAATACCACTGACAATCATCTGCGACCTCCTGGGCGTACCCGCAGAGGGCTATTCGCGGTTCGACGGCTGGGCGCGCGCGCTCGCGCGGGGCCTGGATCCCGACGTCCTGCTGTCGCCGGAGGAACTGCGGCAACGCGACGACGCCGCCGACGCGTTCAACGAGTACTTCCGGGACGTCGTGGCGCAGCGGCGCGCCCGTCCCGGCGACGATCTGATCAGCCGGCTTGCTGCCCTGGAACAGGATGGTGACCGCCTGACCGGGACCGAGCTGCTCGACATCTGCGTCCTGCTCCTCTTCGGCGGCTACGAGACCACGGTGCACATGACCGGGAACTGTGTGCTGGCGCTGGGTCGCCATCCCGAGCAGCTCGCGCTCCTACGCACGCGGCCGGACCTCGCCCCGGCCGCGGTCGACGAACTGCTCCGGTTCGACCCGCCGGTGCAGTTCACCAACCGCGTCGCGCTCCAGGAACGGCAGCTGGCCGGACGGACCTTCGCCCGGGGCGAGGGGGTGGTGATACTGATCGCCGGCGCCAACCGCGACCCGCGGATCTTCCCCGCCCCCGACCGTCTCGACCTCACCCGCTTCGCCGGAGGTGGCCTGGGCCCACGTCACCTGGCCTTCGGCCTGGGCGTGCACTTCTGCCTCGGCGCCCAGCTCGCCCGGATGGAACTCGAGATCATCCTGGCCATGCTGGTCCGGCGCGTGACCGCGATCGACATCCTCGACAGCTCACCCAACTACCACGACACCCTCACCATCCGCGGCCTGCGCAACCTGCGGGTCCGTCTCCGGTCGGGCTGACCGGCTGGCGCACCTCAGGCCGGCGGTTCACCTCAGGCCGGCGGCACATCCCGGGGCAGCGGCACATCCCAGGGCAGCGACATATCCCGGGGCGGCACGGTCTCGGTTGCCAGCCTGGACGCCCGACCCGGTGACGCCGGTCCGACGGCGAAAGGGCCTGCCACGGGAACGGCCATGGACTCGCCGTGGGCGAGCACGCGCACCTGCGCGGACAGGTCGGCGGCGCCGGCCAGGCGGGCGAACTCGCGTCCGGGTTCGTGAAAGCGATCGGGACGCACGCGGTCGAAACCGATCGGCCAGAAGGTGCCGTAGTGGATGGGTACGGCCACCGCCGGCGGCCCGGCAACCGGCGCCGGCCCCGTCGACCGCCCGGTCTGGACCGGCGCCGGCCGAGCGGAGACCAGCGGTGGGGGGACCGGCCGCGGACGGAGCGTCCGCCGTACCGCCTCGACCGCGCCGGCCGGGTCGAGGTGCCCGGGACCGAGGTTGGGTCCCCAGCCGCCGACCGGGACAAGGGCGAGGTCGAGGCCGAGCGGGACGAGATCGGCCATGGCATCGTGCAAGGCTGTGTCCCCGGCGAACCACACCGTCCGTGTGCCGGTCACCACGAATCCCAGCGCCGGGCCGCGGTGGCGCGACCATGGCCCACGCGAACCGTCATGCTCGGCGGGCACCGCCAGCACGTCCAGGCCCGCGGCGGCGTCCACGCCGCCATCGTGGTCGCCGCCATCGTGGTCGCCGCGGTCGAGGCCACCGCGGTCACCGTCACCGCCGCCGGTCGCGCCGATCCGACCTGCTCCGCCGTCACGGGAGGTCACTCGGACACGGTCCCCGGGCACCATCTCCACGCAGCGTTCGGCGAGCGCCGGGTGCCGGCGGGCCAGCAGGGCGGCGCCGCCGCGCGGCAGGATGATCGGCGCCGTCGGCGGGAGCAGCTTCAGCGACGGGATGTCGAGATGGTCGGCGTGCAGGTGCGAGACAACCGCGGCGTCTACCTGCGTGGCCTCGGTCGCCGGGCGTGCACCGGCGCGCCTACGCAGGTGGGCGATCCGCGTCCCGAACACGGGATCGGTCACCAACCGCGTGCCCGCATCGGAGATCACAACCGTGCTGTGCCCCCACCACGTGACGTCCACATCACCAGTGTGCCCGCAGACTGCGATCTCTTCGTCCGATCCCGCTCTCCGTCCGGTCCTGACCGCTGGTGGCAGTCTTGACCATCGGCGATGATCACAGCTACCAACAGTAATCCCCGCTGCCGGTGGCGGTCATCCCGGTGACGCGGGCGCGGCGGGGAACTGGGGACCCGCGACATAGAAGACGCCCTGGCCGACCGCCTTCACCATCGAACCCAACAGATCCGGACTCGCCGCCACCAGCTCCTTGCCGAACCCCTCAGCGTCGGTCACAGTCGGACGCACGACCATCGCGTTTCCTCCTCCTCCTCCTCCTCCTCCTCCTCCTCGAGTTCTTGCCTGTTCTCGAAAAGGATCACGCGGTGGTCGCTTCACGTCACGGACCGCCACTCCGGCGAGTCGCTAGACGATCACGCCCCGTACACCACGTCCGTGGACTCCACTCATTCGGCCACCCGGGTTCGCCTCATCAGGAAGCATCGCACCTGCTCACTCACTCGTGATCAATACCGACACGAACCGTCACGGCCCGGACTGGCACCGGTGGATTCATGCCGCACCTTTTATTATCACGTTCGGTGACACGTCGATGCGCCATCGGCCGTGCTCCCGTGTTCCTGCGTGGTGACGGGGTAGATGATCCCATCGATAGGTCACCATGAGATGCGATGCATGGTTTTACGACAACGACTTCCCGCCGCCGGCCCGCGGAGCGCTGTACCCGCCCGCGGCGTTGCCCACGGGGGTCCACCGGTGGTCATGCCGACACGACAGCGGGGGGATCCGCGAGCATGGGCCGATGACAGCGGTGCGGGTGCCGCCGTGGCTGCGCCGGGGTGCCGCGATCGTGGTGCTGCTGCTGATCATCGAGTACGCGGTGTTACCGCAACTCGCCGGTGCGCGCAAGGCCCTGGAGACGTTCTCCGGCGTGGAACCACGCTATCTGGTGGTCGGCCTGTTGTTGGAGGCGGCATCCCTGCTCGCCTACGCGATGCTGACCCGCAGCGTGCTCGCCCGCGAGGACCGGCCGTCCCTGTGGACGCTGATACGGATCGACCTGACGACCCTCGGCGTCAGCCACATGCTCCCAGGTGGTGCCGCCACCGCGAGCGCGTTGCGCTACCGTCTGCAGCGCAGCGCCGGGATCAACGCCTCCGAGGCGGTGTCCGCCGCGGCGATCCAGGGTGCCGGCTCGGCGGTCGTCCTGAACGTGATCCTGTGGATCGGCCTGTTGATCTCCATTCCGAGCCGGGGCGGCAATCCGATCTACGGCACAGCCGCGGCGGTGGGGACGTTGCTGATCGCAGCCGTCTTCATCGGAGTGGTACTGCTCACCCGCGGCAGTGAACGCACCGTCCGCATCGTCCGTTCCATCGCCCACCGCGTCCCGGGGCTGTCGCCGGACGGTGCCGAACAGCTCGTCCGTACCTTTGCCGATCGTCTCCGGGTTCTGGGCGCGGACAAGCCCCTGCTCATCAGGGCGACGCTGTGGGCGGCTGCGAACTGGCTGCTCGACGCCGCGTCCCTGTGGGTGTTCCTGTACGCCTACGGCCACGCCACACCCCTGGACGGCCTGCTGGTCGCCTACGGGCTCGCCAACGTGCTGGCCGCCATCCCGATCGCGCCCGGCGGGATTGGGATCATCGAAGGGGTGCTCGTCCCCACGCTCGTCGGTTTCAGCGCGACCCGGGCCGTAGCGCTGCTGGGGGTCGTGACCTGGCGCCTGGCGAACTTCTGGCTTCCCATCCCGACCGCGGCCCTCGCCTACCTGTCGCTGCGGACGGGGTCGCTGCGTCACCGTCGACTACCGCAGCAACGACCGTGGAACGATCCGGACACGATCAAAGAAGAGATCACGACATGACACGAGCTGCCACCCCCGGCCAGATCCACGACTGACAGACGCCAGACCATCACTCATAGTGTTTCGAGGTGGCCATCACCGGTCACCGCAGGAACCAACCGCTGAGGAGGCTGACCATGTCGTCTTTGACCTGGCCCCTGCAAAAGAACGGCAGCAGTCGCGAACCAGTACAGACCGTGCAGTACCTGTTGCGCGCGCACGGATACTCCGTGGCCATCGACGGTCTCTTCGGGGCGTCGACCGAGGCCGCGGTGCGCGCCTTCCAGTCGTCCGCCGGGCTTGGGGCCGACGGTGCCGTCGGCGACCAGACCTGGCCGGCACTCGTCATCGTCATCCGTGAGGGTGACAGGAGCGAAAAGGGCGACGCAGTACGCGCCGTCCAGGACCAGGCGAACGCCCGGATCGGCGACCCCGCGAACTTCCTCCCCGTGGACGGTGTCTTCGGTCGGCGGACGGACGCCTGGGTGCGGGACTTCCAGCGCAACGCCGGGATCACCGCCGACGGGATCGTCGGACCCGTCACCTGGAACCATCTCGTCAAGGACGAACCGAACATCTGACCAGCCGGAACCAGGCACGCGTCGGTGGGCACCGATGGGCGCCGTCCCGGCCCCGGTGCCGATCGGCGATCAGACTCGGGCGGCCAGCCGGTTTGCGGGTCGGGGCAGGCCGTAGTGGTCACGCAGGGTGCGTCCGGTGTACTCGGTGCGGAACAGGCCGCGGCGCTGCAGGATCGGCACCACCAGGTCGACGAAGTCCGCCAGCCCGCCGGGCAGGAACGGCGGCATGATGTTGAAGCCGTCGGCCGCGTCCTGCGTGAACCACTCCTCGAGCTGGTCGGCGATCTGTTCGGGCGCGCCTGCGAAGACGCGGTGGCCGCGACCGCCACCCAACCGGGCGATCAGCTGCCGGAGGTTCAGCCCGTCGCGCCGAGCAAGCTCGGCGACCAGGGTGAACCGGCTCTTGTTACCGTTGATGGCCCGCTCGTCGGGAAGGTCGGGCAGCGGCCCGTCCAACGGGAGGCCCGTGAGGTCGACGCCGACCATGTTGGACAGCTGCGCCAGGCCGTACTCGGGAATCTGTAGCGCCGTGAGCTCCTCCTCCAGCTCCCGGGCCCGGGCTTCGGTGTCACCGATGATCGGACAGATGCCGGGGAGGATCTTCACGTCCTCGGGTGCGCGCCCGTAACGGGCCAGGCGTGACTTCAGGTCCTTGTAGAAGGTCTGGCCGTCGGCGAGGGTCTGCTGGGCGGTGAAGACCGCTTCGGCATACTGCGCCGCGAACTCCTTGCCGTCCTCGGAGGAGCCTGCCTGCACCAGCAGCGGATATCCCTGCGGGGAACGCTGGACGTTGAGCGGTCCCTGAACACGGAAGAACTCGCCGACATGTCCGAGCTGGTGAATCCTGCCGGTGTCGGCGTAGATCCCGCTCGCCCGGTCGATGACCGGGGCCTCATCCTCCCAGCTGTCCCACAGCTTGGTGGCGACGTCGACGAACTCCCGCGCCCGGGAGTACCGCAGACTGTGCTCAAGGTGTTCGTCCAGGCCGAAGTTTCGGGCCTCGTCGAGGCTGCTGGAAGTGACGATGTTCCAGCCGGCCCGCCCGCCGCTGATGTGGTCGAGGGAGGCGAACTTGCGGGCGACGTGGAAGGGCTCGTTGAAGGTCGTCGAGGCGGTGGCGATCAGGCCGATGCGCTCGGTGACCGCGGCCAGCGCGGAGAGCAGGGTGATCGGCTCGAAACCGCCCAGCACGTTGTGCCGGACCTTGCCCCACAGCGCGAGTCCGTCGGCCAGAAACAGGGAGTCGAGCTTGCCTCGCTCGGCCGTGCGCGCGAGCTCCTGAAAGTACTTCAGGTCGGTGGCGCGTTCGGGCTGGGTCCGGGGGTGACGCCAGGCGGCGTCATGGTGTCCGGCGTTCATCAGGAACGCGTTGAGGTGAAACTTCCGGTTGCCGGCGGCAGGCATGACGTCCCTCTTTCCACGGGCGGCTTCACTATGGACGGGTGAACAGGTGTTCCAGCGTTTCCCAGCCCCTGCGGGCAGACACAATAAAGCCTTGCTCGCGCACCCGTCGGCCGGCTCGGGGCCGGGAAGAGCTAAGCCGGGAAGAATGAGGAACAGCTAGGCATTCGGGGCCACCCGCCACCTGGTGAAGCGCCGTTCCAGGGCGAGCAGTCCCTGGTTGATGATGAGGCCGATAGCCGAGATCGTGATGATTCCCGCGTACATCTCAGGGATCGCGAAGTTCGACTGGGCATAGTTGATCAGGTAGCCGAGTCCAGCTTTGGCACCGACCAGTTCGGCCGCGACGAGCACCAGGATGGCATAGGCTCCCGCCAGCCGGATACCCGTGAAGATCGTGGGCACAGCGGCGGGAAGAATGACTTTCTGGAACAGCCGCAGCGACGACAGCCCCATCGACCGCGCGGATTTGACGAGCAGAGGGTCCACGCCCCTGACACCGCTGATCGTGTTCAGCAGCAGCGGCCAGACGCAGGCATAGACAATGATAGCGATCTTCGAAGTCTCCCCCAGTCCGAAGATCAGTACAAATACCGGGAGCAAGGCCAGCGGAGCGGTGTTACGGAAGACCTCCAGCACTGGGTTGAGGAACTGGTCCACCAGCCGGAACCAACCGATGAGCAGCCCCAACGGAAGCGCGATCAGGATGGCGAGGGCAAAGCCGCTGGCTGCCCGGGTGAGGCTCGCGGAGGTGTGCTCCCACAGGTCGCCACCGCGAAGCAGCACCACCCATTCGTCGGCGACCTCGGAGAAGGGCGGCAGGAACACCCGATCGACCGCACCGACCCGCGGGAGCACCTCCCAGGCCGCCAGCAGGACCAGAATGCCCACAACCCGACGGGAGATCCCGGCGCTGATCCTGCGTGCCGCGAGCAGCCGCCCGCGGCGAGGGATGGCGGCCGGTGATCGGGGGGTGACGGCAAGCCGGGTTTCGGCCCCGGTACGGGCTTCGTCAACGATGGCCAACGCTGGTCACTTCCTTCTCTCCATGCCCCACGACATCCGTGAGCGCCGCGTCGCCGGAGGTCGCGCCGGGGCTGCTGGACGCCCGCTCACGCGAGGACTGCTCGTCACGCTCGGCCTGCTGAGCCCTGGCCACCTCCTCGTGCAACAGCTCCCAGACCTGATGCCGGTAGCGAACGAAATCGGGGTCGGAGCGCAGGTCCTTCCCGTCCGTACGGGCGGTGATGGGGATGTCGACGATCTGCTTGATCCGGCCGGGACGGGACGTCATCACCGCGACCCGCTGACCGAGGTACACCGCTTCGTCGATACCGTGCGTGACGAAAAGAATCGTCTTGCCGGTCTTACCCCAGATCCGCAGGAGTTCGTCCTGCATGGTCTCGCGCGTCTGGGCGTCCAACGCGGCAAAAGGCTCGTCGAGCAGCAGCACGGTCGGGTCATAGGCCAGACTCCGCGCGATCGCCACCCGCTGTTTCATACCGCCCGACAGTTCGTGGGGATATCGATGCTCGAAGCCGCTGAGCCCCACGAGGTCGAGGTAATGCCGGGCCAGGGCTGAACGCTGCGACCGCGCCACCTTCTTGGCCTCGAGGCCGAATTCGACATTGCCGAGGGCGGTCCGCCACGGGAACAGTGCATATTGCTGGAAGACGATCCCCCGGTCAAGCCCGGGACCTGAGATCGGCGTGTTGTCGACGAGTACCTGACCACCGCTCACGCCGGTCAGTCCACCGAGGATATCAAGCAGGGTGGATTTCCCGCAGCCGCTGGGACCGACCAGAGCCAGGAACTCACCGCTGCGGATGTGCAGATCCACGCCGTCGACCGCGGTGAACTCGCTGACGGTGCTGCGCAGGCCGCCGTGGCTGCGGACGGCGAACCTCTTCGTGACGTTCCTGAATTCTATTGTGCTCATTGCCGATCATCTCTCGGTGTCGGTGAGGGATGATTCCCGGCGCCGCGGGCGGCGGCGTCGGGAATCCCGCGTCCGGGAGGGAGGAGCCGCGGTCGTGCCGTTCCAGTGGCCACGGAGAGCCCTCCGTGGCTTTCCCGAGAACGGGTCCCGTCAGGAACCCGCTCGGAAGGGGTTGAATGCGTTGGTGAAGAGTTCGGCCGGGGCGACGTCCTTCTTCAGCTGACCGTTCGCTTTCAACCAGTCGGTCCACCGGGTGAAGTCCGCATCCTCGATGAGCCCGCCCTTGCCGGCGACCCCGTATCCCTTGAAGTACTGGATCGCGGTCGTGTCCTCCTTGCGGTCACGCTTGGCGATGATGTCCTTGAAGCGGGCGATGACCTGGTCGCGGGGAGTTGTTCTGGACCATTCGATGGCCTTGCCCACGCCTTCGACGAACTGCCTGGTCGTCGTCGGGTTCTTTTTGATGAAGTCCTCTCTGAGCACATAGCTGCCCGCCGTGAACGGGCCGAAGAGATCGTAGTCGCTGAAGATCTGGTGAATCCCGCCCCTGGTCAGCGCCTTGTCCCGCAGAATTCCGCTGAGCACCGCGACGTCAATCTGCTTCTCGCGCAGCGACTGCTCGGTGTTGACCGGTGGGACAACCGTCGGTATCACTTTCTTGATCTCATCCTGGCTGAGACCGCCTTGTTTGAGATACTCGTCCAGGATCGCCTCGTAGTGCGCTCCCAGCGTGTTCATCCCGATTTTCTTTCCGAACAGGTCGCGAGGCGACGTGATCGGGCTTCCGTCGAGAACGTAGAACCCACCGAAGATGTCTTTGTCGATCCCGTAGCTACCAACCACCGACTTGATCGGCGAACCCGCGGCGATCAGCTTGATGATCGCCCCGTTGAAAGCCTGGCCGAAGTCGACGTCCCCGGTGGCGGTCGATTGGATGTCCTGCGGGCCGCTGATCGTGTTACCGATCCACTTGAGCGTGATCGGGCCGAGGTAACCGAGGTCGGCCGCAAGCTCCACCGGTGTGACCGCGCCGACGGATCCCTGATAGCGCAGTTCGGTCTGTTCGGCCCCGGCGGCACCGCCGCCGTCATCCTGCCCGCAGGCCGCCAGAATCAGCGTCGCGACCAGGGCGACGGCTACTGGAAGAACCCTCGGTCGGCGCCGAACAGCACGTCGAACACTGTGGTGCATGGTAAGGTCGTAATTCCTCTCGGGTTTGTCTGCGGACCGGTCAGCCGGCCTGCACGGCCCCGGGCGGCGGTAAAGTGGCATCGATCGACCACACCATTGAAAATCGACCTGATATCACGGCGATACGCAGCACGAAAATGACAGCCACGGGAAATCAAGGTGGCACCGTTGACGCAACGCCATTCCCGCTGGAATGGTCGGCGAGAAAAAGACGAACCTGACGCAGGATGTGTGCTACGGCCGTTGCGGCCGGCAGAAGAGAACCAGGTCAGACGGAACACATGGCGCTGGCGACACGGAGGAAGTCCACCGCGCGCCGAACCGACAGTCTGATATCCCTTGGCATGTTATGCACTATGTCAGTCGACAAGCGGAGCTGTCAACAAGTTGGCCCGGAATTCTGTGGAGTGCGGACGCGCCGACAAGAACGTAACCGTCCAGCTACCTTGAGAATCTGATTATTTTCGGGCAATGCTTAATTCTGGTTTGCGCCGGATGGCGCTATTCGGAGGATGGTTCCGGATAGCGCCCACGGGAACTGGCCGCACAGACCTCCCCGGCCCTGTCACAAGATCGTGAAATCCACCCGGATCCGGTGCCGCCGTCGCCGGAGGAGGAGGCTCCCGCCACCTTGCCCAACGGTGCATCGCGATATATCGTGAGCGAACGCGATACAACGATTGGAGAGTCATCGTGCACGCACAGGAATTTCCCGGATCATGGCCCTGGAGCCGCGGTAGGCACGACGGCCCCGGGTTCGACCGCATCCAGACGGCAGCCGCCGAAGATCGCGGCAGGTGGCACCACAGCAGGCACGGTGGATACGGCAGGCACGGTGCGCCCGGTGCCGTCCCGTTCGGCCCCGACTTCCCCGGCCCGCTGCCCGGACCGGGCTTTCCCAGCCCTGGCTTCGGGCCGGGCGCTCGGGGTTTCTTCCCCGGAGGCCGCGGCCGCGGCGCGAAGGTCAGGCGCGGCGACGTCCGCACAGCGCTTCTCGCCCTGCTCGCCGAGGCCCCGATGCACGGCTATCAAATGATCAACGAGCTTGCCGAACGCAGCCACGGTGCGTGGCGGCCTAGTCCCGGTTCGGTCTACCCCGTCCTCCAGCTGCTCACCGACGAGGAACTCGTCCGAGCCGAGGAAAGTGACGGCAAGCGGGTGTTCCACCTGACCGACGCGGGACGCGCCTACACCGATGCCCGCGCGGACGAGCCCAAACCATGGGACACGGCCGCGGCTGCCGCCGACCACGGCCTGACCGATCTGCGGTCACTGGCGTTCGGAGTGGGCGCGGCGGTCGTGCAGGTCGCTCAGGCCGGCAGCGACGCCCAGGTCCAAGCCGCGCAGAAGATCCTCGTGGATGCCCGCCGTGCGCTTTACCGCATCCTCGCCGAGGACGCCCCCGGCGAACCGGACGACAGCCAGGAGGACTGACCCCAGCTGGCTCCCCGGACTGGCCTCGGCTGGCCCCCGATGTCCGCCGGGCCCGATCCTGCGATCGACAACGGGCCCGGTCCCGGCGGGGACGGATGGTCGGCCAAGCCCGCGGAATCGTTCCGGCCGGCTGTGCCAGTTCGGGGCGGATACGCCACCCCCTGCCGTTCTCAGCCGCTCTTACCCGACTTACCCAGTGTCACGTGGAGTGTCGGTTTCGCCCTCAAGGACCTGAAGATGATGGGATGGGCATGGTTTCTCCGGGGGGAAGGGGGCTCCTGCCATGCAGAAGCTGGGCTCTGGCTACGTCCTGCACGAACCGATCGGCCGAGGCGCGTTCGGTCAGGTCTGGCGAGGATCCACCGTCGACGGCGACCGTCCGGTCGCGGTGAAGGTGCTGCGTGGAGAGCTCGCCGACGACCCCGAGGTGGTCGCCAGATTCGTCCAGGAACGGTCTGTGCTGCTCGGCTTCAGTGATCCGCACCTTGTCACCGTCCAGGACCTCGTCGTCGAGGGAGACACGCTCGCGATCGTCATGGATCTCGTCAACGGCGTCGATCTGCGCGTCTATCTGCGTGAACGCGGAAAGCTGGAGCTGACCGCGGCGGTCGCCCTGACCTGCCAGGTACTGCGTGCGCTGAAAACCGTGCACGCGGCCGGCATCGTCCACCGTGACCTCAAACCCGCCAACGTGCTCGTCGACGTCACCGATCCCGACGATCCACAGGCCCGCCTGACCGACTTCGGCGTTGCCCGGCTGGCACACGGGCCGTCCCTGACCCGCCTCACCGGAATGATCGGGACGCCGATGTACATGGCGCCGGAACTGGCACACCGTGAGCACGCACAACCTCCGGCCGACATCTACAGCGCGGGAATCATGCTGTACGAACTCCTCGCCGGCAACCCACCGTTCTCGGCGCCACACCCGGTCGCGCTCCTGCGTGCCCACATGGAGGATGCGCCGAAACCCATACCGGGTCTGCCACCGGCGCTGTGGGACATGATCGCCCGGATGCTCGCCAAGGCGCAGGCCGACCGTCCCACGGCGGACGCGGCCGAGCGTGCGCTGGCAGAGCTGACAACATCCGGATTTCAGCCTGTGGTCGTGCCCACCGTCCCCGGACCGGACGGTGTCGGGCTGGACGGCCCTGAACTCGCCGGCGCCGGCACGGACAGGGACGCGACCGCGGTGCTGCCCGGGGATGCGACGATCGTGGCCCCGCGCCGAGCGAGCGTCGTCGCCACGCCCGGGGCCGTGCCGCCGGTCGACCGCTCCTGGAGCACCCCGGCGCACGCGGCCCCGGACGTCAGCCAGGCCCCCACCGCACTTGCCCACGTAAAATCGCTCACCGGCACGACGTCCGCACAGGCAGGGGCATCCTCCCCACCTCCGCCGCCGTTCGAGATGCAACCGATCGCCCAGCGACCGGACGATGCCTACGGCGGGCCGGCACGACCGGACGGACACCGGCGGGTTCCCATAGCTGTCATTGTCGCGGTCGCCGCGGTCACGTTGCTGGCCGTGGGTGCCGGCATCCTGCTGCTGACCGGCAACGACGACAACGAGGCAACCGTCAGTGCGCGCCCGGCGTCGACGTCGAACAGCGCCGCGACAACGCAGGCGCCCAGTCCCACCGCAATCCCGACGACGCAGAGCCCGACGCCGGCGCCGGCATCCACCCCGCCATCTGACAAGATCCCCGCGGCACAGGCAACCGCCGCCGACACCGGTTCAGGCAGCACCGGCGGTTCGGGAGATGCAACTGGCACCGAGGGGCGGGCACCGGCCGCCAGGCGGTCCACAGCGGCGGCACCAGCAGCCGCACCAGCACCGAAGAGCTACGACATGCCATCCGGGTTCCTGGGCTCATGGTCCGGGACGGTCAGTCAACCCGACTCGACGTCATACACAGTGAAGCTCACACTCACCAACGGTGACATCGGACAGAATGTGGGACGGGCGTCCTACCCGGAACTCGGCTGCATAGCCGATCTCTATCTGACCGACGTGGCGGGTTCGACGATCCGGGTGCAGGGCCGGCTGGTGGTGAATTCGTACAACAACTGCGTGGCGGCAACACTTGATCTCGGTCTGCGGTCGAGTTCGTCGATGAACTACCTTGCGCAGTCGCCGGGATTCTCAGGGGGTGCCAGCGCGGTCCTCTACCGCTGAACGATCGCACCGCCTTCGGCCACGATCCCTCTTCACAGGGCCTGAAGG
>NZ_CAAAFR010000031.1:35700-37381 GCF_900634745.1 Protofrankia symbiont of Coriaria ruscifolia | reverse complement strand
GCCACGATCCCTCTTCACAGGGCCTGAAGGCGGTGCGCAAGCAGGATCATCACACCGCCTTCGGACGGGTGACAGAGATACGGGAGTTACTCTCCGTCAAGGACCTCCAGGCGCCGGACGCGGAGATGCTCGACATCGACAGTTCCGATCTTCAGGCTCCCCACCCGCGCGCGCCGGATCGCCAGCCGCCCGATCGCGAGCGCGCCCACCGCAAAGGCACCCAGTGCCGCCGCGCCAAGAGCCAGCGCTCCGACGGCAAACGCACCCAAAGCCGTCGCCCCGGTAGCCACGACCGCACCGCTGCCGGCAGCGGGCACGATGCCGCCGGTCGCACTGCCGGTCACCTCGGATCCCGCGCCAGTAGCCCGGGGAGTTGACCCTCTGGCGGACTGCGTCAGATCGCTCACCCTGTCGAGAGTAGAGCCTCCCCGCACGCTGTCGAGTTTCCCGCCATCAACGAGCCGGAGACCCGGACCTTCCGGACCTTCCGGATCGGCTCCCGCGCCCCGAACGCGAGAAAACATGATCGCGCTGCTTTTGGCCCTCCAGCGGCCCCGGCAACTACCCGGCAGTAGTTTATGTTCCAACCTTCCAACAATTAAGTATTCGGATACTCACAAGCTGACCGTCGCGTGATGAGCCACCGTGGGATACCCATCCGTGACGCCCATCGGCGCAGTTCAGCGCCATCCGAACCAGAAGGGGATCTAATGACGACGACGGACGGGTTCCGGGCGAACCCCGCCTCCAGCGGTAACGGCGCGAACCGCGTCGACGATGCCGGACACCAACCGGCTGGACACCACCAGCCAATTCGACTGGAACCGTATCTGTTCGCGGAACCGCCGGCGCAACCGCTGGTATCGCTGCGTGTTGAACGGCGCGACACGGTTGTCCAGGTCACGCTTCTCGGCCCGGGCAAGGGCAACGCCCTGGGCCCGGACTTCTGGCGCGAGGTCCCCAAGGTGTTCACCGCTTTGGACGCCGACGACACCGTGCGGGCGGTGGTGCTAACCGGCTCGGGCAACCACTTCTCCTACGGCCTGGACCTGGCGGCCCTGGCCGAGTTGGCCGACATCGCGGGCGACGAAGACGGCGGCCTGGCCCAGTTTCGTACCGATTTCCTCCACAAGGTGCGTTCCATGCAGGATTCGCTGGACGCCGTCGCGCGCAGCCGGAAGGCCGTTGTCGCCGCGGTCAGCGGCTGGTGTGTCGGTGGCGGGGTCGACCTGCTGACCGCATGCGACGTCCGGTACGCCAGCACCGAGGCGCTGTTCAGCATCCGGGAGGTGAAGGTCGGCGTGGTTGCCGACCTGGGCAGCCTGCAGCGCCTTCCCGCCATCATCGGGGACGGGCACCTGCGGGAACTCGCTCTGACCGGTAAGGATATAGACGCCGCCCGCGCCGAACGGATCGGCCTGGTCAATGACGTGCTCCCCGACCCGGCCAGCGCGCTCGCCGCCGCCCACGCCTTCGCCGACGACGTCGCGGCAAACCCGCCGCTGGTCACGCAGGGCATCAAGGATGTCCTGGACACCGCCCGTGCCGCCGCGGTCGAGGCCGGTCTGCGCTATGTCGGGGCGTGGAACGCCGCATTCCTCCATTCCCATGACCTCACCGAGGCGATAGCGGCCTTCGCGCAGCGGCGACCGCCACGATTCACCGGCCGGTGACGGTGAAT
>NZ_CAAAFR010000031.1:20950-35675 GCF_900634745.1 Protofrankia symbiont of Coriaria ruscifolia | reverse complement strand
CGATTCACCGGCCGGTGACGGTGAATCGTGGCGGCGAGGTGCAGCCCTGCGCCCTGATTCTCCGATGCTCCGACTGTCTGCCCTCCCCCGGACCGCCGGGTCATGAACTACCGGGTCATGAAAGGTGAGATGTCGGCATGGTCGTGGTCGCTGCAGTCGGAGACCTGCACATCCGAGCAGGAACCGGACCGCGCCTGCGCCCCGTCTTCGAGGGTGCGGCGGCAGCCGCCGACGTCCTGCTACTCGCCGGTGATCTCACCAACGACGGTGAGATCACCCAGGCGGACGCCGTGTGCGAGGTGTTCGGCGGTCTCGACCTGCCGATCGTCGCCGTCCTGGGCAACCATGACTACGACGCGGGCGAGCAGGGCAGGATCACCGGGATGCTCACCGACGTCGGGATCACTGTACTCGAGGGGTCGGCGGTAACCATACGCGCCAGCGGGACCACGATCGGCATCGCCGGTGCGAAGGGGTTCGCCGGTGGTTTTGCCGGGCGCAGCGCGGAGATCTTCGGCGAGGACGAGATGAAGGCATTTGCCCGCCATGGCCAACAGACCGCCCGGACCCTCGCACAGGCCGTCAACAGCCTCGACACCGAACTGACGATCGCGCTCACGCACTATGCACCCGTGCCCGGCACCCTCGCCGGCGAGCCGCTCGAACTGTTCCCGTTCCTTGGCAGCCACCACCTGGCCGCCGCTATCGACTCGTCCACCTCGCGGGTTACACTGGCCGTTCACGGACATGCCCACTATGGCTGTGAACTGGGCACCACCCCCGGGGGAACACCGGTGCGCAACGTCGCCAGACCGGTGATCTCGGTTCCCTACGCGCTCTATCGGCTGCCGGCCGACTCCGGCGCGGACGTCGTCCGGCTTGGCTGACCCGGCAGCCAACGACCAGGGGACCAGGGGACCAGACGGAACCCGTCCCCGCTCATACACGGGTTCGCCGCGTCCCGGACGGTAGGCTGACGCAACGGCAGCGTCTGGTCGCGGCCACACCACAGCTGCGTCACCCGGCAGGCGTCGTCGACTGGTGGCCAGGTGACTGCCACTCCAGCCAGGATCCGGCGGTCGGGAGGACGGTGCGGACGGCATGCCGATGATGTGCGCGGTCACGTTTTCCCCACGTGGACGGCTCTACTACGCCGACCCCGGGCCATACTCGCCGAAGGTCGGGGACAAGGTTCTCATCCCCACCGACGCCGGCCCCGAAGTCGCCGAATGCATGTGGGCGCCACAGTGGTTCAGCGATGACGTCGGAGGGCTGCCGGTCCTCGTGGGGATGGCGAAAACGACCGACATCGAACGGCATGCGGTCTCCCGGCGGCGTCGGGCACAGGCACGCGTCGCGGCAAAGCGACTGATCCGCGAACACGGCCTGCCCATGAAGGTCGTGGGTGTCGACCACATCTCGACCGAGAACATGTTCACGATCTATTTCACCGCCGACCACCGGGTCGACTTCCGGGGCCTTGTAAGTGATCTCGCCCGGACGCTCACGGCCCGGATAGACCTGCGCCAGCTCTCCGCTCGGGACAGCGCGCGCATCCAGGGCGGAATCGGTTCCTGCGGGCGTGACCTGTGCTGCGCCACATTCCTCACGGACTTCGAACCGGTCAGCATCCGGATGGCCAAGGACCAGGATCTCCCCCTCAACCCCATGAAGATAAGCGGTGCCTGTGGCCGGCTGATGTGCTGCCTGCGTTACGAACATCCGCTGTACGAACAGTTCAAGGCCGATGTTCCAGCGGTGGGCGCCCGGGTGAGCACCCCCGATGGTGACGGGCGGGTCGTCTCCCACGACGTACCGCGCGATCAGGTTGTGGTCAAGCTGGACGCCGGTGGCGGGCGATGCGCGTGCAGCAGGGCGAGCGTCTGTGGCTCACGCAAGGAGTACGAGGCGGCCCGTCCCGCGGCGGCTGCAACCGTCGGTGAAGCAGGCAGCCCGGGATGGCCGGGCACTGCCGAAGGTCCGGACGGCGACAAGGGCACACCGGGCCTGGCACACCACATGGTGCCCAGCCCGGCAGCGCCACCACTGGTCGCGCAGGCCCCGGCCACCTCGAGCCCGGCCACGGCAACCCCGACCACCTCAACCCCAGCGGCGCCGGCCCAGGACAACGCCCGGACCCGACGCCGCCTTCGCCGGCAGGCGTCCCGCAACACGGAGAGCGGCGACGCAGAGAGCGGCGTGCAGGCTCCCGAGACGTCCCCGCCCGGATAGCAACCCCACCGCTGTAACCCACAGCCCTCGGGAAGAGACGGGATCACGGGTCGAAGCGGTATCCCATACCACGCAGAGTTGTGACAAGTCGACGCTGCGGTGGGCGTCCCTCGACCTTGGTCCGTACCCGACGGACATGCTCGGTGACGGTTGCCGGATCCTGGAAACGCGTACCCCAAACCTGTTCCAGCAGCTCCTCACGGCTGAAAACCCGGCGGGGATGGCTCGCCAGGAAAGCGAGCAGCTCATATTCACGCGCGGTGAGATCGATGCGCTCACCCGCGACCGCGACCTCACGGGCACGCAGATCGATGGAAACGTCTCCGTAGACGAGCGGGTCATTTCCATCACCGGTGCGCTGCGGCGGCGGCTCGACGGGGCGGCGGCGCAACCTGGCCCGCACCCGTGCGACGAGTTCCCGCAGGGAGTACGGCTTGACCACGTAGTCGTCGGCTCCGAGTTCCAGACCGACGACCCGGTCGACCTCTTCGGCCCGGCCAGTCAACATGATCACAGGTACTTCGCTGGTCTGCCGCAGCCTGCTCAGCACAGCGAAGCCGTCCATGCGCGGCATCGCGACATCAAGCACCACAAGGTCGACTTCGGTCGTCTGGAAAAGCTTGAGCGCGGTCTCCCCGTCAGCCGCCTCCAGCACCCGATAGCCGAACCGTTCAAGGCTGCGGGCAAGCGCAACCCGAGAAGCTTCGTCATCCTCGGCGACGAGTAGGGAAGCCCCCCTCGTTGTTGTTGCAGTTGCGTCCCCGGTCATGGTCGAAACCCTACGCAAGCTCTCCGGAACCGCTGCGAGCGGGGTATCGGTATGTGCGAGGATCGGCAATTTCGGCACGTCACAGTAGCGTGATGATTACCTATTGTCAATAAAAGGACATCGGAGGCACACGGGACCACGAGCCCGTAATGACCCACAGACCAGGGCCTCCGGCAGCGCGAAAGAAACATGATCGCGCCGCCTTTGGCTATCCGGTGACCCACAGACCTGGACCTCCCGTACTTCCCGGATCGGCTTCCGGACGGCGGCCATCACCACCCGTCCACGCCGGAGATCCGTCCTCCCTCGCCACCGAGCCCCTCGCGGCGTCCCCTCGCGGCGTCCCCTCGCGGCGTCCCCTCGCGACGTCCGTCACCGACCCGAGCCGACCCGGACCGGTCTGGCATACTCGGTGAGGCGGGATTTCTCGGGACGCCGGCAACGCGGAAAGATTCATGATCAAGATCATCGTGATCGCACCGCCAGCCATGCCCGCAGTGGACCAGCAACACGCCGGAGTAGCTCAGTGGCAGAGCAATCGCCTCGTAAGCGATAGGTCGCGGGTTCAATCCCCGCCTCCGGCTCCACCCTCGCTGCCCACACCCGAACATCGAGAGGCCAACAAACCGGTTGAAGCGGCGGGCTCGAGATCATTAGCATCCGTCCATGTCCTTCATCGACTCGGTCAACCTCGGGACCGCCCGTCCCATCGCCGCAAAATCCGGCATGAGCGGGATCGACAAACGCCCGGTGGACGGGCCGGTCCTGGTGCGCGCACCAGGACCGAAGGGGGCGGGAAGCAGCGGCCTGGCCGGCGACCGGATCTGCGACACGGACAACCACGGCGGCGGCGACCAGGCTGTCTACGCCTACTCGCGCGAGGACCTTGACGCATGGCAGCACGAGCTGGGTCGTCCACTGCCCTCCGGGATCTTCGGAGAAAACCTGACCACCCGCGGACTGGATGTCACCACAGCTGTGATCGGTGAACGGTGGCGGATCGGGAAGGAGGTTGTGCTGCAAGTCACAGCACCACGGATCCCGTGCCGGACGTTCGCGGTGTGGCTGGGGCTCCACGGCTGGGTCAGGACGTTCACACTACGAGCGGTGCCAGGCGCCTACCTGCGCGTGATCCGGCCAGGACACGTCCGTCGCGGCGACCCTGTGTCAATCAGGCACCGACCTGATCATGATGTCACCATCGGTATGACCTTCCGGGCACTGACGACCCAACCAGAGCTTCTCCCCCTCCTGCTCCAGGCCGACGATCTACCAGAAGAGATCAGGGAGCGGGCCCGGCGCAGGATGCCTTTTGACATCCCGGACATCCCACCAACCGATCTCACGCACGCGTCGCTCTAGGTCTCATTCACGCGTCATCACAGCCAGGGCGGATGGGACATTACGTCCTATCGGGGCTCTCATTGATCTCTTAGAGAGCGTCTGTGCACTGGGTCAGCGGGTGAGGCGGTTGCTGAGCTGCCAGGTGGCGGCGGTCCAGATCATGGCTTCGTGGGTGGCTGGGAGGGTCTCGTAGTCGCGTACGAGGCGGCGGAACTTGGTCAGCCAGGCGAAGGAGCGTTCCACGACCCAGCGGCGGTGGAGCAGAACAAAGCCCTTGGCCTGGTCGGGGCGCTTGACGATCGCCACGGCCAGGTCCCAGATCTTGCGCGCGTCGCGGACGAACCGGCCTGTGTACCCGGCGTCGTACCCGCTGCTGGCGGTCGGGACGGTGTCGGCGGCGCAGACGGTCTGGGAGTCGATCACGGCCGCGGTCGGCACTGGGCCACGCCCGTCGGCCAGACGCGCACGTTCACGCAGCGCTGCGTAGATCCGGCACCACGCCGCGCCGGGTCCACCGGCGGAACAGGGCGTAGACGGTCTGGTGCGGCGGGAAGTCGGCCGGCAGGGCCCGCCAGGCGATCCCGCCGCGGACCAGGTAGAAGATCGCGTCCAGGACCAGACGCCGGTCCCACTTCTCGGGCCTGCCCCCGCCCGCCGGTGCTCCCCGCCGCCGGGAGCAGCGGCGCCAGCAGCGCCCACTGCCCGTCGGTCATCGTCGAACCGGGGTAGAAGTGCCGCCGCGAGGAACGATCACCACCCCGGCCATGAGCAGGGCATGACGAGTACTGGCACTGGGACGATACGTGCACCCGGACTCCTGGTAGGACTGGCAAGCCTCTCCTACCAGGAGTTCTTCACCTTCCGGGCGAACCGCCCACCGACCGAGCGCGCGGGCGGGCGTTCGCATCGTCCGGAGGTTCCGCCCGGCACCTAACACCTTTGCCGACGCCGTCGACGAAGACCCGTCAGTGGTGGTGGCCGTGCCGGCCGAGGGTCTCCACGGGGGTTGCGCCGGGGCGGGTCCACTGCGGCACGGGGCGGCTGGTCGGGCCCCAGGTGGCGACGCCGTCGGCGTCCGAGCGCCAGTACCAGCAGGCCTGGCGGCCCTCGGACGGGTGCCCCTCGCGGACATCGCCGATCACGGGCCAGCCCTCGGGGTTGTCCTCCCACGCCTCGCCGCGGCCGTAGGGCGTCATGTCGAGCAGGCCCAAGGACCCGTTGACCGGCTCGTTGCCACGGCCCGTCGTGGAGTAGGTGAGGAACACGCGGTCGCCGTCGCGCAGGAAACAGGCGATGTGCCCCATTCCTCCGCCGACCGGCGCCTCCACGCCCCGCACCGAGTACCAGGGCTGGGTGTAACCCATGAACTCGACGTAGGGAGCCACCTCGTCCCACGGGCCCGTGGTCAGGATGGCGAACGAGACGCCGCGGGCGTTGAGGTAGACAGCGTCCTTCAGGTGCCAGGCCGTGGTGGTGCAGCCCTCGCACTGCCCCTGGTGCGGCGCGCCGTCGTACCACATGTGCTTGTAGACCACGAGCTCGTCGCGGCCCTGGAACAGGTCCAGGAACGGGACCGGGCCGTCGGGTCCGACGACCTCGACCGTCCCGTCGAGCTCCACCATCGGCAGCCGGCGGCGGGCCGCGGCGAGGGCGTCGCCCTCGCGGGTGTGGGCCTTCTCGCGGACCAGAAGCTCGTCACGGGCGGTCTGCCAGGTGGCTAGGTCAACGACGGGCGGGCGACCGGGCAGCGCGGTGGTCGGGTCGTCCGGCGTGGTCGTCACGGTGTCCTCCGTGGTGTCTCGTGCCGGGCAGCGTCGTACGACGTCCTACGACGGTCACCAGAACAGACTCGCGACCCGGCCGGAACTCATCGCGGCAGGGGGCGCGCCCTCGGCCGAGCCTGCACGGACCACGTCGGGCTGACAAGTTCACAGACGCGCTCTTACTGATTTCTCGGCCGCCGGGTTGCCCACTGATCGTAGTCGTGGTGGTGAACCTGCGAAGATCCGCCACCACGACCACGATCAGTGGCCCTGCGCATGATCCGCCGGTCCGGCAGGGGTCAGGCGGACCTGACCTCCGGCTCAGACCGCTCCGGAATACCCGGGGTGGGAGCGCCCAGTACGGAATCGTCGTGGCGCCCCTCCGCGGTGACGACCGTTTCCTCCTCGCGCCGGATCGAGGCAAGAATCTCCCGCTCCGCGTCACCGCGGCCGACCCACGACGCCCCCTCGACCGACTTGCCCGGCTCCAGGTCCTTGTAGACCTCGAAGAAGTGCTGGATCTCCAACCGGTCGAACTCCGGAAGGTGCCTGATGTCACGCAGGTGCTCCTGCCGGACGTCCGCAACCGGCACACACAGCACCTTGTCGTCAGGACCCTTCTCGTCGCTCATCTGGAACATGCCGATCGTTCGGCATCGCACCAGGCAGCCCGGGAAGGTCGGCTCCTCCAGCAGAACGAGCGCGTCCAAAGGATCACCATCTCGACCCAACGTACCCTCGATGAACCCGTAGTCCGAGGGATAGTGGGTGGATGTGAACAGCATCCGGTCGAGCCGGATCCGTCCGGTGTGGTGATCCATCTCGTATTTGTTTCGCTGCCCTTTCGGGATCTCGATGGTCACATCGAACTCGAGGTCCACACCATCCCCTGTCGTGTCTGTGGGCGCGTCCCGTCCGAAGCGCCCTTGTGTTGTGTACTTGTTACCAGTGTCGGCACCCACGCATGTCACCTCGAAGGTCGCGGGCCGATCCGCCGGTGACGATTCACCTCCAGCGCGGGAACCCACGGTGAGGTCCACCGGCCTGGATCGACCCAGGGTCTACCCGAGATGGCATTCCCCACGACGGCGGCACGACCCCAACCCGGCAGGCCTTGCGGTCCGGCCGGCCTGTGCGCAAGCCCACGTTGACGGTGGCAGGATTCCTCAAAGCCTCCAGCGGTGGGCGGAAAACACGACCGCGCGGCCATCGGCCCCGGACGCGGCCATCGGCCATCGGCCATCGGCCACAGGACATAGTCTCCCGCACGTGACCCCTCCGATGCCGGGCCGGGTCGGCGGACTTACCGCCATTGCCGGAGCGCTGCTTGCCGGCCATCTTTCCGTTCCACCCACAAACAGCCCGAGTGTCGCCCCCGACCCACGCCCCGCGGCCGCACCCTTTGCTCCGCTGGACCCGGCGGTGCGGGTCGCCGACCCCGCAGCGGTGAGTTCCAGGCTCGCCCGCCCGCTTGCCAACCCGGCGCTGGGCAACTCGGTAGGGCTGGTTGTCGACGCCCTGTCCGGAACGATGCTGCTCGACCGCGGGTCGAGCACTGCGGTGGCGCCCGCATCCACGCTGAAGACCGTGATCGCCGCGGCGGCACTGACGACCTTCGACGCACGGGCCACCCTGACGACCCGTGTCTTCCACACCCCGCCGGCCAGCACTGAGCCGGCTGGTACAGAACCGGCTGGTACAGAATCGGCCAGTACGGAGGACACCGGTACCGCGAGGGTCTCGAACCCCGCCGCCCCGGCCGGCGGCGGGACGCTGTGGCTTGTCGGCGCGGGCGACCCGACGCTCACCGCCGCAACCGGACCGGCGGGCTACCCGTCCCTCGCCCGCCTGTCAGATCTGGCCACACAGGTACGCGCGGCCGGCATCACCCAGGTCGACCGGCTGGTCGGCGACGGGACTCTGTTCACCGGGCCGTCCACCGCGACGGGCTGGCGCGACGGCTACATCACCGACGGCAATGTCACGCCGGTGTCCGCACTCGAGGTGGACGGCGGACGCCCCACACCCGGCTCGACCGGCCCGCGAACCACGACCCCGGACCTGGCCGCGGTGAACGCCTTCGCGGCTGCGCTGCGCCGGGCCGGTGTACAGGTCACGTCGACCGCTGTCGGCGCCATGCCCGCCGGGTCCATGCCCGCCGGGTCCGGGTCCGGGTCCACCGGGTCCGGTGGCTCCGGCGGCCCTCGGCAGATCGCCGCGGTCCGCAGCCCGCCGATCCCGTTGCTGGTCGAGCAGATGCTGACGTACTCCGACAACGACCTGGCCGAAAGCCTGGGACGGCTGGTAGCCCACGCCCGCGGCCTTCCGGCGTCGTTCGACGGCGCCACGCGAGCGGTACTCGACATCCTGCGGGAACTCGGCGTGCCCACCGCGGGCGCAAACCTGGCGGACACCAGCGGACTGTCGACGTCGAACCAGATCGCCCCGGCAACGCTGGTGGCGTTGCTGCGGACGGCTGTCCTGCCCGGACACCCGGCGCTGCGGACCCTGCTCACAGGGCTTCCGGTCGCAGGATTCTCCGGGACGCTGAACGACCGCTACGGCTCGCCCGACACTCGCGCCGGCGCCGGTGACGTACGCGCGAAAACAGGCAGCCTGCGCATCGTGACAAGCCTCGCCGGCCAGGTCGTGGACACCAACGGCCGGCTCCTGCTGTTCGGCTTCTTCGCCCCGGTCGAGGAGGCCGGAGCCACCCGCGCCGCCCTCGACCAGGTGGCCGTCGCGCTCGCCTCATGTGGATGCTGAGGCGCGAGACGCCCGGACGCGGCAGCGGGCATCCGGGGAAATCACCCGGCGGTAGCGCGGCAGGTGGTCGGTGGCAACAGGCGCGCGGCAGCGATAAGGCTGTCATCCACAGGGAGAGGACATAGGCTGGCGGATGTGGACGCCGAGCCAGTCGACTGGGACCTCGCCGTAGCGACAGCACGGCGGCTTGTCCGGCCAGGCCCGCTGCTGCCCCGCACCGAAGCGAACGCGGTGGTTGCGGACCTGCGGCGGCTGGCCGTCGAAGCGGAAGGCCATGTCCAGGCATACACCCGGTTGGATCCGGCCGGTCCGGCCACGCCGATCGCCGTGGTGGACCGTCCCGAATGGATCCGCTCGAACGTCGCCGGCCTGCGGGTGGTCACCGTGCCGCTGCTGAGCAAGCTGGCGGACCGCGACCGGGGCAGGTTGTCCACCGCTGTCGGACGTACGGTCACCGGTGTCCAGCTCGGCACCGCCCTGGCCTATCTCGCGGGCAAGGTCCTGGGGCAGTATGAGGTCTTTCTCCCGCCCGAGGAGGCCGCCGCGACCGACCCCGCCTCAACCGGGGCCTCCGGGGCCGGGGAACCGACCAAGACCCTCGGGGAAGGCCTGACCTCCGGGGCCGGGGAGGGCGATGCCGCCCAGGCCGGGACGGCCGTCGCCGCAGCGGGGCGCCTCAGCCTGGTCGCGCCGAATATCGCCCACGCCGAACAGACGCTGGGAGTCAACCCGCGCGACTTCCGGTTGTGGGTCTGCCTGCACGAACAGACCCATCGCATCCAGTTCACCGCCGTCCCGTGGCTGCGCCAGCACCTGGAGGACGAGATCGGCGCGTTCATCGAGGCGACCGATCTTGACCCGGAGGTGCTCGCCGAGCGGGTGAAGTCAGCCGTCACCGCCGTGCGCGGTGCTGTGCTCGACCGCGGGCCGAACGCGACGAGCATCGTGGAGGCGCTCCAGACTCCCGCCCAGCGGCAGGTCCTGGACCGCCTACAGGCACTGATGACCCTCCTGGAAGGGCACGCCGACCAGGTCATGGACGCGGTCGGCCCGAAGGTCGTGCCGACCGTCACCGAGATCCGGTCGCGCTTCGACAGTCGCCGTGGCGGTGGTTCGCCGATCGACCGCTTCGTCCGCCGCCTGCTCGGGCTGGACCTCAAGCTCCTGCAGTACCGGCAGGGCGGCGCGTTCGTCCGGGCTGTTGTCGCCGAGGCCGGGGTGGACGCGTTCAACCTGGTCTGGCAGTCTCCCGAAACACTGCCGACCCGTGCGGAGCTGGTCGATCCAGGGGCCTGGATGCAGCGTGTGCTGGGCTCACGTCCGTCCCTGTCGGCTTGAACAGGGGTGTTGATCACCAGACGGAACGAACGGGGTCTGCCCACAGGGGCATACGGTGTGCGCACGACGACACCGGAATACGGGATGACCTCCGAACGCGGGGCGACACGGAAACACGGGGCGTAATGCGGGAACGCAGGGCCGTGACCGAGGTCCGGGTAGCCGTTCGGCGGTCGATTGCCGACCTTGCTCCGGGCAGCCTGGTGCTGGCGGCCTGCTCCGGTGGGCCGGACTCGCTGGCGTTGGCCGCCGCGCTGGCGTTCATCGCCCCGCGCCGGGCCCTGCGCGCCGGACTCGTCACCGTCGACCATGGCTGGTATGAGGGTTCCGCGGCGCATGCGGCCACCGTGGCCGTGTGCGGCCGGGCGCTCGGGCTCGACCCTGTCGAGGTGCTACCGGCATACTCCCCGCGCTCGGAGGGTGCCGCCCGCGACGCTCGCCGGTCCGCTCTGATCGACGCCGCGCAACGGTTGCAGGCGGGTGCGGTCCTACTCGGGCATACCCTTGACGACCAGGCCGAGACGGTACTGCTGCGGCTCGCCCGCGGGTCGGGCGCTCGCTCGCTGGCAGGCATGCCCCGCCTGGACGGGGTGATCAGGCGGCCGCTGCTGGACGTCCGCAGATCGGTGACGCGTAGCGCATGCCTCGCCGACGGGCTGACGCCATGGGACGACCCGGCCAATGCCGACGAGGCGTTCGCGCGAGCCCGGGTCCGTCACCGGGCCCTGCCCGTTCTGGAGGACGCCATCGGGCCGGGCATCGCCGAGGCTCTCGCGCGCACGGCGGACCTGCTACGGACGGACACCACCGCGCTCGACGCCGACGCGGCGCTCGCCTACGACCGTCTGGTCGTGTCCCCGGAGGACCAAAGGCGGCGCGATCATGCTTCTCCCGCGTCCGGGCCGCTCGACGGACCGGGAAGCGAACCGAGGAACAGCGCAGGGGGCACACCTGGGTTGCCGGCCCGGGTCGACCTGGACCTCGCCGGGCTCGCCGCGCTCAGCGAGGCGCTGCGCACACGGCTACTGCGGCGGGCGGCCCTGGCCGCCGGAAGCGCACCGACAGGCCTGCGGGCCGAGCATGTCCGGGCCATGGACGATCTGGTGACCAGATGGCGCGGGCAGAAGCCTGTCCCGTTGCCGTCGGGTGTCGTCGCCCTGCGCGCGGATGACAGGATCTCGGTGTTCCAGGCTGCCGGACTCCAGGCCGCGAACCAGGGGGAGACGCCCCCCCGGCCGCGGGCCTCCGGGTCCGGGATCCAGTCCAGCACCCACGCGCGGGACGCTCTCGTAGGCCCGCCGCGCGGACACTCCAGGGAGGCTCAGGTGGCCGCTGCGCACACGATGCCCGACGAGATTGGCTTCGGCGGGATCGGGTCGGGAACGGAACTGCCCCCGCGGCCCAACCGGCATCCCGACATCGCCGAGGTGCTGGTCGCCCCCGGCGACATCGCCACCAGGATCGGGGAGCTGGCCGTACGGGTCGATGCCGACTACGCCGGCCGCGAGGTGCTGCTCCTCGGCGTCCTCAAGGGCGCGGTGATGGTGATGGCCGACCTGTCCCGGGCCCTGACCGTGCCGGTGACCATGGAGTTCATGGCCGTTTCGTCGTACGGCTCGTCCACGTCGTCCTCGGGTGTGGTGCGCATCCTCAAGGATCTGGACCGTTCGATCGAGGGGCGGGACGTCCTGGTGGTCGAGGACATCATCGACTCCGGTCTGACCCTGTCGTGGCTGCTGCGGAATCTGCGCTCGCGCGGGCCTGCGTCCCTGGAGGTGCTCACGCTGCTGCGCAAACCGGAGGCGCTGGCGGCCGACATCGACGTCCGGTACGTCGGCTTCGACATCCCGAGCGCCTTCGTGGTCGGCTACGGCCTGGACTATGCCGAGCACTACCGCACGCTACCCTACGTAGGCACGCTGAACGCGGACGCGATCGAGCGCGGCGGCCGGTAGGGTTCGTCCAGTGGATATCGACTGCTATGGAATGGCGTCGGTTCATACGGGCGGTGAGGTGGCTCGCCGGTACCGCAGGCATCGGATGCGCGCTGACACGGCCGGTGACCGCACGGGAAGCGAATCCGGCGGCTCGGCGATGGAAGATCATGCCGCGAACCGCCTATTCGGGGCACCTCGGTGGAACGGTATGCATCAGTTGCCCGTTGCTCGGATGTACGCGCGGTAAGGCGCGCGTACCGGCGGTACCCTCGGCACAAGGGAATCCCGAACGAGGGCGGCACACACGTCAGGAGGGTGGAGCGCGCGTGTCCAGCGCTCCAGGCAGATGACTCCAAGAAGAATCTTCCGCGGCTGGGTGCCTCTGCTGCTCCTGGCCGCACTCGTGATCATTCTCGCGACCAACGTGCTGTCGGGCTCAGGCGAGTACTCCAAGCGTGACCTGAACTTCATCCAGCAGCAGATCGCCTCAGGGCAGGTCGCGAACGCAACCATCCAGGACTCGAAGCAGCGCATCGAGATCAAAATGAAGGACGGTGCCAAGTACGAGTCGTCGTACGTCACCGACCAGGCCGTTAACCTCGCCAACGAGCTGCGTCACCAGAACATCGCCTACGAGGTCAAGGTCGAGCAGGGCAATATCATCGTGTCGCTGCTGCTCAACCTGCTGCCGGTGCTGCTGGTGGTACTCCTGCTGTTCTTCTTCATGAACCAGATGCAGGGCGGCGGCAACCGGGTCATGAACTTCGGCAAGTCCAAGGCCAAGCTTGTCAGCAAGGACACGCCGAAGACGACGTTCGTCGACGTGGCCGGCGCCGACGAGGCCATCGAGGAGCTCCAGGAAATCAAGGAGTTCCTGGAGAACCCCAGCAAGTTCCAGGCGATGGGGGCCAAGATTCCCAAGGGTGTGCTGCTGTACGGGCCGCCCGGTACCGGCAAGACGCTGCTGGCTCGCGCGGTCGCCGGCGAGGCCGGCGTGCCGTTCTACTCGATCTCCGGTTCGGACTTCGTGGAGATGTTCGTCGGTGTCGGCGCGAGCCGCGTCCGGGACCTGTTCGAGCAGGCCAAGGCCAACGCGCCGGCGATCATCTTTGTGGACGAGATCGACGCGGTGGGTCGTCACCGCGGGGCCGGTCTCGGTGGTGGCCACGATGAGCGTGAGCAGACCCTCAACCAGCTCCTGGTCGAGATGGACGGGTTCGACGTCAAGGGTGGCGTGATCCTCATCGCCGCGACGAACCGGCCCGACATCCTGGACCCGGCGCTGCTGCGCCCGGGACGGTTCGACCGGCAGATCGTTGTCGACCGGCCCGACCTGCTCGGCCGTGAGGCGATCCTGAAGGTGCACGCCAAGGGCAAGCCGATCGAGTCGGACGTCGACATGCTGGTCATCGCGCGCCGGACCCCCGGGTTCACCGGTGCCGACCTCGCGAACGTGCTCAACGAGGCCGCGCTGCTCACCGCCCGGTCGGACCGCAAGCTCATCTCCTCGGCCCTGCTGGAGGAGTCGATCGACAGGGTGATGGCCGGTCCGGAACGCAAGAACCGGGTGATGAGCGACAAGGAGAAGAAGAGGATCGCCTACCACGAGGGCGGGCACGCACTGGTCGGGCACGCGCTGCCGAACAGCGACCCCGTCCACAAGATCACGATCCTGCCCCGCGGGCGAGCCCTGGGTTACACCATGCAGCTGCCCATGGAGGACCGTTACCTGCGCACCCGGTCGGAGATGCTGGACGATCTCGCGATGTTCCTGGGCGGGCGGACCGCCGAGGAACTGGTGTTCCACGAGCCGACAACGGGCGCCAGCGACGACATCGAGAAGGCCACGAAGATGGCCCGGGCCATGGTCACCCAGTTCGGGATGAGCGACAAGCTCGGAGCGGTCAAGTTCGGCGGCGAGACCAACGAGGTGTTCCTCGGACGCGACATGGGCCACCAGCGCGACTACTCCGAGGAGCTCGCCGCGGAGATCGACGCCGAGGTCCGCCAACTGATCGAGTCGGCGCACGACGAGGCCTGGGAGATCCTCGTCCGCTACCGGGACGTCCTGGACAACCTCGTCCTGCGTCTCATGGACGTCGAGACGCTCGGCAAGGACGAGGTCCTGGAGATCTTCGCGACCGTGGAGAAGCGGCCCAACCGCGGTTCCTACACCGGTGTCGGCAAGCGCCTGCCGTCCGACCGGCCACCGGTGATGACCCCGGCCGAGCTGGGCGTGCACAAGCCCGGCGACGTCACCGACCTCGTCACAGGCACCAGCGTGGGGCACAGCGGCCGGACGAACGGAACTGGACGCGGCAACAACGGCAACGGTTCCGGCGCGACCGGCGGGAATGGATCCGCAGCTGCTCCGGTTGGCTCTGCTGACTCCCCGGTATCCGCGGAGGAGGACACCCGTGCGGGCTCCCCGGCGCCGTCGTCACCCGTACCACGGATCTCGGACCCGTGGGCGCCACCGAGCTTGCCGAACGACGACGACAGGGGACGCCGTTGACGACCGATTTCGGCCTCGCACCCACCGGCGGCTACACCTCCCTTGCCTCAGCCCCCGTGGA
>NZ_CAAAFR010000031.1:0-20839 GCF_900634745.1 Protofrankia symbiont of Coriaria ruscifolia | reverse complement strand
GGCTACACCTCCCTTGCCTCAGCCCCCGTGGATGCCGGTGGGGTCCCTGCCGAAGATGTCGCTCCCCAGCGGCGGGGGCCGGATCTCGGGCCACGGGCCGTCCGACCGTTCGACCATGAGCGGGTTGCCCGCGCTGTCCGGGAACTGCTGATCGGTATCGGCGAGGACCCGGACAGGGAAGGGCTGCGCAAGACCCCGGAACGGGTCGCCCGCGCTTATGAGGAAGCGGTTGAGGGGCTCGGGCGGGACCCGTCCGAGGTGCTGACCACCGTTTTCGACGAAGGTCACGAAGAGATGGTGCTGGTTCGCGACATCGACTTCACATCGTTGTGCGAACACCATCTGGTCGCATTCGCCGGAAAGGCGCATGTGGCCTACATTCCGAACGAAAGTGGCCAGATCACCGGGTTGTCCAAACTCGCCCGGCTCGTCGACCTGTACTCGCGACGTCCGCAGGTGCAGGAACGACTGACAACCCAGATCGCCGACGCGCTGGAACAGGCCCTCTCACCCAGGGGGGTCATGATCGTGGTCGAAGCCGAGCATCTGTGCATGTCTATGCGTGGGGTCCGCAAGCCGGGTGCCCGGACAGTGACCTCGGCAGTACGTGGTCAGTTCCTGAGTACCGCGACCCGCAACGAGGGTATGTCGCTCATTCTCAGCCACCGCTGACCCCCCGCGGTGCCCGGCCACGCACAGCACTTCAGCGGGGCATCACACCGGTACCCACCGGCGCGCCAGGGACGCCGTACGACGACACCCGACGCCCCCTACAGCCGGCAGGCCTGAATGGAGGAGACGATAATGCCCCGGGCGCCGATCTCCCACAGGTCGTCCATCACCCGATTCAGCTCCGCGTGGGGCACCATGGTGCGCACCGCGACCCAGTCCTCACGCTGCAGCGGGGATATGGTCGGCGATTCATAGCCGGGGGTTATCTCGCATGCCTTCTCAAGCACGGAGTTCGGGACGTCGTAATCCATCATGACGTAGCGTCGGGCGACCAGAACGCCCTGGATCCGGCGCAACAACCGTTCGTGCGCCGAGGTGAGGTCCAACCCCTTCTTCACGACGACCACGGCTTCGGAGCGCAGCACCGGTTCGCCCAGCAGCGCTAATCCATGGGCCCGCAGCGTGCGCCCGGTCTCCACCACGTCCGCGACGGCGTCGGCGACCCCGAGCCGGATGGCGGTTTCCACCGCGCCGTCCAGCCTGACGATCTGTGCGTTGATTCCGCGCCTGGCCAGGTCGGCGGCGACCAGACCGGGAAACGACGTGGCGATCCGCATACCGGTCAGACCGTCGGTGTCGGTCAGGCTGCCTTCCGGCACGGCGTAGCGGAAGGTCGAGAAGCCAAAGCCCAACGGCAGCAGCTCGTCGGCGGCGACACCACTGTCGATCAGAAGGTCACGGCCGGTGATACCGATGTCCAGCCGACCCGCCCCGACATAGACGGCGATGTCACGAGGCCGGAGGAAGAAGAACTCGATGTCGTTCTCGATATCGGTGACGACCAGCTCCGCCGATTCGCGACGCGCCTGGTAACCCGCATCGACCAGCAACTGACTGGACGCGGTCGCCAGCGCCCCCTTGTTGGGCACCGCGAGTCGAAGCATCATCGCCCCCGTGTCACAGTCCGGCGCCGAATGTGCACCGAAGGGCCGTCATCACAATCTGGAGTATACGTCGTGCGGTGTCAGACCCACGGAAATCATCACCAGCTGGCTCCAGTACAGCAGCTGCGACAGCTCCTCGGCGACCCGCTCCGTCCCCTCGTGCTCCGCCGCCATCCAGGTTTCCGCGGCTTCTTCGAGGAGTTTCTTCCCGATGTGGTGAATCCCTTTGTCCAGAGCGTCGACACTGCCGGAGCCGGGCGTTCGTTCCCGCCATTTTCCGGCCAGCTCAAGATATAGTTCATCGAACGTTTTCATCGCTGTCCGAACACCTTCCCTCCACCAGTCGCAATAATGATCATTCTGGACGCTGGAAGGACTGTTCGCCGTCCGGAACCCTCTCCGGCCAGCGACCCAGGGACCTCGGCCTCCGGACCACGCGCATGCTAACGCAGCACCCAACGAGCGCGCGGGACACGGCGGAAACATGATCAGACTGCCTTTGGCCCTCCGCGACCCAGGGATCCTGGCTTCCGGCGACACAACCAACCCGGATGCGGTTTACTGAATGATTGTGTTCTGCCCAGCGCTCGTCGCCACCGACCTCGACGGGACGCTGATCCGCACCGACGGCACGATCTCGGATCGTACGCGGGCCGTGCTGCGCAGGGTCAGGAGCGCCGGATCCATCGTCCTCTTCGTCACCGGACGCCCGACCCGGGTCATGGCCGACATCGTGACCCAGACCGGCACGTCGGGTCTGGCGATCTGCGCGAACGGCGCGCTCGTCTACGATCTGGACAACTTCGCCACCCTCAGGCACCGCATCCTGGATCCCGCCACCGCACTCCATCTGGTCGCCGAGATCAGGACGATCGTGCCGGACGCGTCCTTTGCCGTGGAGAGCGGTACGCGATTCGGCCGGGAGCCGACCTTCACCACGATGTGGCCCGATCCGCACGAGGTCGTCGGTGGTGTCGCCGAGCTGCTCACGGCTTTGCCCGCGACGAAACTGCTGGTCCGGCGCGCACTGTCCACAAGCGGCTTCGCCGACGTCTACGGCACCATCGTGGCGATCGCCGGGTCGACGGCCGTGGTCACCACATCAAGTTATGATCTTGTGGAGATCGCCGGGGCGGGCGTCTCCAAGGGCATCGCCCTGGCGGAGATCGCGGCGGGGTACGGCGTGACCGCGCAGAGCGCGATCGCCTTCGGTGACATGCCGAACGACCTGCCGATGTTCGCCTGGGCCGGGTACTCCGTCGCGGTCGCCAACGCCCACCCGGACGTCCTCGCCGCCGCCGACGAGATCACCGCGTCCAACGACGCCGACGGCGTCGCCCACGTCCTCGAACGCCTCTTCCACTGATGCCGTCGCTATTGCGCTGATGCCTGCGCTGATGCCACGGGATGTTCCGCTGATGCCGTCGGTGTTCGGCTGGACGCCGCCGGCGCCTGGCCTCACGCCACCCAGTGTCGCCGTGGCGTCCGGCGACACCGACCACCGCCCCGCGGGACAGATCCTTTCGCCGGAGGCCAGGATGGCTCCATGGCCACATCTGCCACTACCACATCCGCGGGCGGCGTTCCCGTGAGCGGCGCCGGGCGAACGGGTCCGGACGCTGCCGGCACCCCGGCCCACGACATCGACGCCGAGTTCCTCGCGCTGCCCCGCGCCGCCCTTGCCGACGCCGCCCTGCAGACCGCCCGCGACCTGGGGGCCACCCACGCCGACATCCGCATCGAACGGATCCGCGACGCATCCCTGTCCTTCCGGGACGGCGGCCTGGAAAGCCGTGGTGACGGCCAGTCGGTCGGCTTCGCCGTCCGGGTCGTGCACAACGGGACATGGGGGTTTGCCGCCGGTGTCGACCTGACCGTGGACGAGGCCGTCCGGGTGACCCGTGAGGCGGTCGAGATCGCGCGGGTGGCGCATCCGCTGAACAGCGAACCGGTGGAGCTGGCCGACGAGCCGGTGCACGCGGACGCGAGGTGGGTGTCGGCCTATGCGATCGATCCGTTCGCCGTCGAGACGGCCGAAAAGATCGAGCGCGTCGGGGGGCTGTGCCGTACGCTGCTGGCCGCCGAGGACGTCGACCACGTCAACGGCAGGCTCGGCCAGGTGCTGGAGAACAAGTTCTACGCCGACCTCGCCGGGACGACCACCACCCAGCAGCGCGTCCGGGTGATCTGCCAGATCGAGGCGACCCGCGTCGAGCGCGCCGCCGGCGGGTTCGAGACCATGCGGACGATCGCCCCCCCGGTCGGCCGCGGCTGGGAGTGGCTGGTCGCCGGCCCCGCCGCGGGCTGCTGGGACTGGGACGCCGAGATCGAGCTGATCCCGTCCCTGCTCGCCGAGAAGGCCAAGGCGTCCTCCGTCGAACCGGGGCGTTACGACCTGGTGATCGACCCGTCGAACCTATGGCTGACAATCCACGAGTCGGTCGGGCACGCCACCGAACTCGACCGGGCGCTGGGCTACGAGGCCGCCTATGCCGGGACCTCCTTCGCCACCCTCGACAAGATCGGAAAACTGCGCTACGGCTCCCCTGCCATGCACGTCACCGGAGATCGCACGGCCCCCCACGGTCTGGCGACGATCGGCTACGACGACGAAGGCGTGCAGGCCGGGCAGTGGGACATCGTCCGTGCCGGCACCCTGGTCGGCTACCAGCTCGACCGCCGGATGGCCGCGCAGAACACCACGGCCTTGGGAACCGGGCGTTCCAACGGCTGCGCGTTCGCCGATTCTTCCGGGCACGTGCCGATCCAGCGGATGGCGAACGTGTCGCTGCAGCCCGCGCCGGGCGGGCCGTCCACCGAGGAGCTGATCTCCCGGGTGGACCGGGGGATCTACATCGTCGGTGACAAGAGCTGGTCGATCGACATGCAGCGGTACAACTTCCAGTTCACCGGCCAGCGGTTCTACGAGATCCGCGACGGCCGGATCGTCGGGCAGCTGCGCGACGTCGCCTACCAGGCGACCACCACCGACTTCTGGGGGTCGCTCGAAGCCGTGGGCGGCGAGGCGACCTACGTCCTGGGTGGGGCGTTCAACTGTGGCAAGGGCCAGCCCGGCCAGGTCGCGGCGGTCAGCCACGGCTGCCCCTCGGCGCTGTTCCGGGACGTCAACATCCTCAACACCCAGCGAGAGGCAGGCCGGTGACCGTGCAGTCCCACGAGATCGTCGAACGGGCGCTGGAGTCGTCGCGGGCCGACGGATGCGTGGTGATCGCCGGCGAGTCGAGCACGGTGAACCTGCGCTGGGCGAACAACACCCTGACGACCAACGGCGCGGCCCGCGACCGATCCGTCACCGTGATCAGCGTGGTGGGTCGGGCGTTCGGGGTGCGATCGGCAAGCAACGTGACCGACGACGACGTCCTGGAGAAGCTGCTGCGCCTGTCCGAGGCGGACGCCCGCGAAGCCGAGGACGCCGATGACTACGCCGAGCTGCTCGGTCCCGGCACCGGCGTCGGCGCACCGCATTCCCGGGGCGGGACCGCGGTGGCCGCCGAAGCAGTCGCGGACGCGACCTTCACCGACCCCGCGCAGCGCACCAGCACGAGCGTGTTCACCGAGTTCGCGCGTGAGCTCGGCGACGCGTTCGCCGCGGCGCGAGCGGACGGGCACCGCCTGTTCGGTTTCGCCCAGCACGACCTGACCACCACCTGGCTGGGCACCTCCGCGGGCGTGCGGCTACGGCACAGCCAGCCGACCGGGTCGGTGGAGTGGAACGCCAAGAGCGCCACGCCGTCCGGCTCGGTGTGGCACGGCCAGTCCACCCACGACTTCACCGACGTGTCCGTGCCCGACACCCACGCGCTCCTGCGCCGGCGCCTGGCCTGGAGCGCACGCTCGGTGGAGCTGCCCGCCGGGCGCTACGAGACGCTGCTGCCGCCGTCGGCCGTCGCCGACCTGCTGACCTACACCTACTGGTCGGCTGCCGGCCGTGACGCCGCCGAGGGACGCACGGTGTTCAGCAAGGCCGGTGGCGGCACCAGGATCGGCGAGGCGCTCGGCCCGGCCGGACTGCACCTGTTCAGCGACCCGCTGGACCCGGAACTACCGGCGACCCCGTTCGTGATCGCCGGGGCGTCGTCGGCGACGTCCAGCGTGTTCGACAACGGGCTGCCGCTGCGGCGCACCGACTGGATCACGGATGGCAAGCTGGCCGCGCTGGTCCAGACGCGCGCCTCGGCGCGCAGTGCTGCCAGGCGCAGTGGCGAGGTGGGCGGCGGCGCGGATGGTGGTGACGTGGCGGTGACCCCGTTCATCGACAACCTGACCCTCGACGGCGGCGGGACCGCATCCCTCGACGAGATGATCGCAAACACCTCACGGGGACTGCTGTTGACCTGCCTGTGGTACATCCGCGAGGTCGACCCACAGCTTCTCCTGCTCACCGGGCTCACCCGTGACGGTGTCTATCTGGTCGAGAACGGTGAGGTCGTCGGCACGGTCAACAACTTCCGGTTCAACGAGAGCCCGGTGGACCTGCTGGGTCGAGTCACCGAAGTCGGAGCGACGGTCCGGACACTTCCGCGTGAGTGGGGGGACTGGTTCACCCTCGCTCGGATGCCGGCCCTGCGCATCCCGGACTTCAACATGAGCTCGGTCAGCCCGGCAAGCTGACGGCCTCACGCGGCAATGCGCTCTCACGCCACGACGCGGTCTCACGCCGCAATGGCAACCTGCTGACAGATCGTGCTCTGCTGACGGATCGTGGCCTGGCCGCGATCCGTCAGCAGGACGCCGTCGGCGGGTTCACAGATAGGCACCGCGACCGAACTGCTCTCCCGCCTGGGGACCGCTCGGCAGGGCTCGCCGGCGCATCTCCTCCAACTGGGCGCGGGCAGCCATCTGCTGTGCGAACAGTGCCGTCTGGATGCCATGGAAGAGACCTTCCAACCACCCGACGAGCTGCGCCTGGGCGATCCGCAGCTCAGCGTCGCTGGGGGTCTGCGTGTTGTCGAACGGGAGGGTGAGCCGGCCGAGCTCCTCGGAGAGTTCCGGAGCGAGCCCGTCGGAGAGTTCCCTGATCGAGTTATGGTGGATCTCCCGGAGGCGTACCCTGCTCGCCTCGTCCAGCGGTGCCGCCCGCACCTCCTCCAGAAGTTGTTTGATCATTGAGCCGATCCGCATCACCTTGTCCGGCTGGGAGACCATTTCCATGAGCGCGTTCGGATGCTCCTCGTCGCCTTCGTCGCCTTCGTCGGCGGGCGAAGCGGCCGAGTCGCCGCCGAGCTGGCCGGACACGACCCGCGAACGAGCGGCCGCCGCGTCCTCGTCCAGTGTTCCGTCCGGTCCAACGACCACGACCCGTGGGTCCGGTTGATCTGCCATGCACCCATCCTGCCTGGTCGCCCTGGCGGGCATACGGGCAGGATGGAAATGGGTTCCCAGCCGGACACCATCAGCAACAGACGGCCACTCATATCACTGCTTGTAATCAGATTCCGGCACAGCAGGCCAAGGCGCGACCGTTTTTCCCGGGCCCGGGGTTCCGCCTGGACCGCTACGGGGTGTCCACAGCAAGCACAACCTTGCCCACGTGGCCGAACTCCTCGACACGCTGATGCGCCTCAGCGACCTTCTCGATCGGCACCACCCGATCGATCACCGGGCGGACCGCCCCCGCCTCGATCGCCGGCCAGATCTGCTCGCGAACGCCCGCCACGATCACGGCTTTCTGCGCGTCCGGCCGGGCCCGCAGGGACACCGCGTGGACGGTTCCCCGCTTGGCCAGCAATGCCGCGAGGTTCAGCTCGCCCTTTCGCCCGCCCTGGAGCCCGATGACGACGATGCGCCCCTCGACGGCCAGCACCTCGACGTTGCGCGCCAGGTAAGACCCACCCATGTTGTCAAGGATCACGTCCGCGCCACGGCCGCCGGTGGTCTCCCGCACCCGGTCGACGAAGTCCTCGTCCCGATAGGAGATGGTCAGATCGGCTCCGAGCTCACGGACGCGGTCCAGCTTCGCCGGGCTACCCGCGGTAGTCGCGATCGTCGATGACGGCCGCAGCGCCCGCACCGCCTGGATCGCGAACGTACCGATCCCGGACGCCCCGCCGTGCACCAGGAACACCTCACCGTCACGCAGACCGGCCAGCCCGAACACCGTCGAGTAGACCGTGGCCGCAACCTCGGGCAGCCCGGCGGCCTCGAGCAGCGAGACACCGGCCGGCACCGGGAGCACGTGGGACGCGGGAACATTGACGCTCGTCGCGTATCCGCCACCGGAGAGCAGGGCGCAGACCTCATCCCCGGGCCGCCATGCGGTCACCCCGGCGCCGACCGCGGCGATCCGGCCGGAGCATTCCAGCCCCAGGACGGCGGAAGCGCCCGGCGGGGGCGGGTAGAAACCCTGGCGTTGCAACAGATCAGCCCGGTTCACCGCGGAGGCGACCACGTCGATCGCGACCTCGTCCGGGCCGGGCGGGGCGAGGTCGTCCACCTCCACCCACGACATGACCTCGGGAGCACCGAAAGAGGCCACTGTCACCGCGCGCATCAACCCACCGTATCCACGGCCGTCCGGCCACGCACATCGCATCCGCGATCGCCAACCGAGCGGCACCACCACGCCGTCCCGACGGCTGACCCGCCGGGACGAACGAACGGGGCACAGGACGATACGGCGACCTTCTCAGACAGATTCGGGCTCAGACGGGTTCGAGCTCGGGCTCGGGTTCCGTCGGGGCGGGTTCGATGTAGGGCGAGGGCTCGTGTGGCGCGGGAGGAAGATCGGGGGTGCTGGGAAGCAGTGGACCGGGGTCATCCGGAATCGGGATCTCAGGATCAAGTGGAGGCGGCGGGGCGGGCTGGTGCAGGCGGACAGCCTGGCGGCCCGCAACGGCTCCGTACAAAGCACCCATATGCGCGGGCATACCCCAACCGGCGCCCCACGGAAACATCATCTCCGTATCCGGCAATGATCCAGAGACCTGAGGGCCCGGGGACCTGAGCCACCGGTGCGCCAGAAACATGATCGCGCCGCTGGGGTGAACCGCTCGATCCCGGCACATGATGACCGAATTGTACGGACCCGGCGCAGACCCTAGGCTACAAGCCGGACATACTTCTCTCATCCTGCCATCGGGCGAGATCCACACAGGTGGCGTATCGCCCATCGGACGAGCTTCAGGAGCACGCCGGTTGGAACGGGACGTCGACACCACCGAACCGGACAACTCCGTCGAACCGGATGGTCCTGTCGACGGGTCCGTCAACGACCGCACCCGTGCGCATCCGACCACCGTGAACGGCGACCTCGACAACTATGGCAGCCACGGCGGTCCGGTCGCCGAGTTCCATTCCTTCTTCGAGCAGCACCACCGCCCGTTGGCCCGGCTCGCCTATCTGCTGACCAACGACCATGACGCCGCCGACGACATCACAGCCGACGCGTTCACCGCCGCATGGCGGCACTGGGACAGAGTGCGTCAGGCCGACAGCCCGCTGGCCTACCTCAGACGTACCGTCGCGAACATGGCGGCGACCCGCCTGCGGCGGATCATGCGCGAGCGACGCGGCCTCGGCATGCTCGGCAACCTGGCCGAGACCCACAGCACCGACACGGACGTGCCGGCGGTCGTCGACGTCCGGGCGGCGTTGATGTCGCTGTCGGCCGGCAAACGGGAATGCGTGGTACTCCGGTACGCCTTCGATCTCTCCGAGGACGAGACCGCCCGCACCCTGGGCATCTCCGTCGGCACCGTCAAGAGTCAGACCTCGAAGGGTGCGGGTGAACTGGAGCGCATCCTGTTGGCGGGCGCACGCGAGAACACACGTGGGAGCGCCCTGGGGTCGCCGTCCACGTCGACGCCCGATCCCGCGGCACGGCTGAGCAAGAAGCACTCCGAGACGCGAAGGGGTGTTCCGCGTCCGCGGCGGGATGTTGATCCGCGGGCGCGGCTGCGGGGTGGGGAGGCAACATGACGGGTGCTCGCCGCGGTGGCGGCCGTCGCCGCCGCAGGCACACCGGGGCAGAGCCCGGGTCGTGGCTGCCAGCGGCGTTCACGGACGCGGCGTGCGCGCACGAGCCGGACACCACGCGGATCCGTGGACGCATCATCGGGCCGGGCAGCGAAGCCCGATCATCCCCGTACCATCCCGAGAGCCGTCACTGCACAACCCATGATCGGCGACGGAAGCCGGGCTCCGGGGCAACCATCCGGCGGCGAGGGAGATTGCGGACCGCTGCCCGTCGACCGACAGCGATCGCCTTCGGTACCGCCGCCGGGGTCCTCGGCGTCGTGGCGATCACTATGATCGGTATGCGGGTGATCCCGTCACACGACCAGGACCAGCCCATCTCGGCCACGGCACTCCCGATGCCGCCGGCCGGCTCCACGACCGCGACTTCGTCCCCCCCGGCCGCGACCCCACAACAGCCCGCGTCGACCGGGCCGGCTACACGGACCACAACCGACACGGCGGCCACGCCCCTGCCGGCCCAGGCGTCGACCAACGGTGCGCCGCAGGTTCAGCTCAGCATCGGCCCGATGACTAAAGAACGGATCACCCTTCCGGCCGCGGGCATCAGGGACTGGGTCCTTTACGGTCACAGCACGAACAGGTCCGTCGGCGAGCGGGTGCGCGCAAACCTGCCAAAGCCGATCATCGGCCGGCTCGACATGATCGGCGCCGATCCGACGGTCGTCCCCGGTACCAGCCGGTTCGGCTGGAGCGGGGGCAGCCCACAGCAGACGGGGAGGAATCATGCCGACGCCCTGGCGCTGCGGGCCTCCGGCGAGTTCCGGCTCACCGTCCCGATAACCGGACAGGCCGGTCACCTGAACCTGTACCTCGGCACCCTAGGGGTACAGGGCGCGGTACGGGCCGACATCGACGGGAAGACGGTCTCGTCCGCTGTTGTGCAACCGGTTGTGCAATCGGGCCGTCCGAGCAGGTGGGTGGGCTCGATCATCGAAATCGACTTTTACCCGAACGCGGGTGAGCACACCCTGACGCTCAGCGTGTCAGCCGTGGACGAGCCCGATCAGGACGACCAGGGCAGCCAGGGCGACCAGGAGAGCCAGGACGGCGGCAGGCCACCCAGACAGCCACAGACACGCTCGTCCCCGGGACAGATCTCGCTTGCCGCGGCCATCCTCTTCGACGGTCAGTAAACACTTAGCAACGCAAAAAAATGTTCCGGATGCGGCAACCCTTCCGAGCGCCCGAGCGACTGGACATATGAACATACGGACGGATCCGCTGTGCTCAAGACCGGTGATACCCCGGCCTGGCCAGGGCGCTGTTTCCGAATGTTCCGGCTCGCCCGTTCCCCGCTAACCCCCCCCAGCCAGGACGGGCGAGCCGCACCATCGGCTTGTCCGGCGTCCACGCCGGGCACGAACGGATGTAGCGTCGCAGACGTGCGCCGAATCCTCTTCTCACCCCCCTGGATCCTGCGACACGCCCTTGCACTCTTCATGATCGGCCTGTTCGCCAGACTCGGGTGGTGGCAGTGGGAGAAGGGGCAGTCGAGCCGCGGAACCCTGCAGAACCTCTTCTACGGCGTGGAATGGCCGATCTTTGCCGCGGCGGTGGTCTTCGGCTGGTGGCAGATGGTACGTGAGGAACTTCGTCCAAGACCGGCGAAGGTAACCACCCCTCCTGCCGTGCCCGGGACGGTTACCCGCTCCGGCGTAGACGGGCAACCCTGGGAAGAACGCCACGGACAGGGTCGACCCACCGCCGACGGTTCGCGCGGCAACGACTTCGGTGATGACGAGGAGGATGACGAGGACTTGGACGCCTACAACCGCTATCTCGCCTCGCTCTACGAACGGGACACGCCATCAGGGTCGGGGACGCGGTGACCCCCCCCATCAAGGAGGACAGCCGCGGCCCGATCCCGGAACCAGGCCCTGCAGCGGGTCCCGGAGCGGCGGGGGGTCCCGGAGCGGCGGGGGGAACAACCGGTGACGGATCCGGCCGCGGCAGCGAGCGCGCGATCCACAGCGCGCTGCTGCGCTTCCGGGTGATCGCCTATGTCGTCGGGGTGGGCCTGATCACGCTCGTGCTGATAGGCATGCCGCTGAAGTACCTGGCGGACGCCCCGGTGGTCGCCGAGACCGTCGGCCCCCTCCACGGGTTCCTGTTCATGGTCTACCTTGTGCTGACCGTGGATCTGTCGTCTCGATGCCGGCTGGGAGCCGGGCCGACCGTGCTGGTCATGCTGGCCGGCACGATCCCCTTCCTGTCGTTCGTGGCGGAGCGGAAGGTCACTCATAAGGTGGCCGAGCGGCAGGGGATTCCGCGGACCGAATGAAGGTCAACCACGATGGAAAAACCAACAAAATAACAAAAACAGTCCTATCGAAAAATGATAGGTTTCATATCTCGAGATCCTACTTCTAGACACACTTGACGTTGGAGAAGCCGCCGTCGGCCCCCTGGATCCTGTTGTCGCAGCCAACCACGTTCTGGGTCTTGTCTCCGTCGTGGATATAAACTCCGAACCCCGCGCCGTTCACAGCGAGCGAGTTGTTCCGGATGACATTCCATCGTCCCCAGCCGTCGGCCTCGACATGGGTCTGGATACCATCCTTGATGTTTCCGCCGCCCTGACCGGTGTTGTCCACGACGGTCCACTTGTTGCCCTTGAGATCGATCCACGAGTCGGCCTCGACCAGGCTGTCACTGGACAATACGTTTCCGGAGATGATGCCGTCGGCCGTGCCTTCCTTGACGTCGATGTTCTCCGCCGTCGTCCCGGCGATGTCGTTTCCGACGACCAAGTTCCGGTCGCTGTTGTCCGGTTTGCAGTTCGAGTACTTGCACCAGTTACTGCTGGCGCTACCGATGTAAATACCTTCGCCGAACTTCTCCGAGCGGTTTCCGGTGTCACGGACGACGTTCCCGGTCACCAGATTGTCCGAGCTGAAGGAACGCAGGTGGATGGCCTCGTCCCCGATTGCGCTGACGCTCAGTCCGGAAATGATGCTGTGCTGGGTGCCGTCCGCCATCACGCCCTTCTTGCCGTTTCGGACACTGAAGCCCGCCAGGCGGACGTAGGAGGCATGGTCGATGTGCAGGATGTAGTCCGTGTCATCCTGACCGTCCAGCACGGCGTTGCGCGAACCGCACAGCCAGATCGGCTGTGCCGCCGTGCCCGACTTGGCAATGGTGAAGCCACCGGTGTAGACGCCGTCAGCCATCCGGATGACCGTGCCGGGATTGGACGACGCCAGCGCCATTTTGAGATCACTGGCGTTGCTGACCGCGGGAGCGCCCGCCGGGCAGGTCACGTTCTGGTTCTGGACCTGGGGTGCGCCGCCCTGGGGGGCCGACCCGGTCGCGGCAGCGGACGGCGTCGGGGAAGAAGAGTGAGCCAAGGCCGAACCCAGTGCGGTCGGCGCCTTCGAACTTGTTGCCGTCGTTTCGCCGCCCTGGCAGGCGGAGACCGTCATCGCACACGCGACAACCGCCGTCGATGTCACGAACAGTCCCCAGCGCCTGCGAACAGCCCGGGGACCCGGGCCTGCCGGACCGCTAGCCGTCACGACGGGTCCCTCCTGCTATAACGGTCACGACCTCTGCCGTTATAGGAAATCATCGCCCGCGGTCCAACGGCGTCGAGCTTCACCACCGAGACGTCTTCGTCGCCACCTGTGGTCGTGGTGTCATCGTCGGGTTCGTTCCGGTACGGGTGATCTTCAGGTGAGTGCCCGTTCCAGGAGCGGGAGTCTTCCTGGAACGAAGAGGCGTCGGGAAGTCCGTCCCTGCGGAAATCACCGTCGTTACCGTCGGCAAACTGCCCGAACGGGTCATTGGGATACCGCCCGGCGTGGTCACGCAGGTACCGCAGGCCGTCCATGGTCGGGTTGTCGTCCTGGCTGATGCGGGCACCGTTGCGATCACGCCCCTTGAACAGCCCGTCAGGGCCGTCCTGCGACGTCTGCCGGCCGGAGGGCGCAGGCGGCGCCGCGGACGCGGCGGCAGGCCATGACTGGTCGCTGTACCGTGGCTGGGCGGCCGGTCGATGTTCCTGCGCGGCAGCTCCCCGGTAGGTGGTCGTTCGATGCATAGCCTGCCCGGGCACCAGCGGCGTCCGTCCGAGGTCCCCGGATCGGGGGGGCATGGCGATCACTTCGGTCGCCTCGACCAGGTCCATCGGGCCCGCCGGGCTGGCGGCCACATTGGTCATGCGCCGTACCAACAGCTCGGACTCGGGATACGGATGTTCGGCGGCACGCTTGCGCCAGCGCCGCCTGGTCCGCCACCCGAGGATCGGCAGCAAAACCATGAACGACCAGACGAACAGGGCCGGATGCCGTTCGAAGATTGAGTACCACGGCCGTTCGAGACGAGGAATCCACTTCGAGGTGTCATTGTTGCCGACGGCCGCGGCGGTGATCCCGGTGGCCTTACGGATGTCGACAGCGCGCCAGCCGCGGCCGGCCAGCATGTTGCTGCCCACGGTCGTGCCGTCAGCCTGACCGCGCACGGTCACAGCGAACTCGGTTGAACCGGATATTTTGTTACGACTGATGATGTTCGTCGCGGCGTCCTGGGCGATTATTCCCATCCGCCCGTCGGCGAGCGTGTTGGTGGTGATGGCCGTTCGCTTGGCGTCAGGGCCGATCTGTACGGCGGAGTCGACCACGCCCCCGACGGTGTTGTCGAGGATCTGGGTGCCGTTCGCGCCGCTTTTGACCACGACGCCGACCTGGCTTTTGGACACCTTGTTGCCACGCACGACCGTGTCCTCACCGCCGAGGACCCGGATCCCGTACCGCCCGTTGCCGGTCAGCGTGTTCGCCTCGATGACGGTTCCCTTGATCTGGTTGATCTGGACACCGGTGGCGGTAGCGACGATGCCGATACCACGGCCGTCCAGGGTGATCCCGTCACCGCTGTTGTCGCTGATCGTGCTACGCATGACCCGGGAGCCGGAGGCGCGGTCGATGGTGATGCCGTCGCCGTGGTTGCCGGTGGAGGTGCTGCCGGAGATGAGGGTGCTGACCGCGTCACGCTTGATCGCGAGGCCGGCACGATCGTTGTTCTCCAGCTTCACATTGATCATCTGGATACCCTCACTACCGGAGATGTAGGCGCCCCAGATGTTGTTGGTGAACGTGGAGTTCGCCGCGCCGCCGGTGCTGGGTTCGCCCTTGCTACCCGTCCAGGCAACGCCACTGGTACGCCCGCTCCAGAAGCCCAGATTGGATGCCCGGGCATTGCGCACGACCAGCTCGCCACCCATCGTGCGGATGTAGGCACGTCCGTCGACCGAGTTGACGTCGGGCCTAAGCTCCTTGATGTCCCAACCGAGGATGTTCAACGGCTGCTGCGCGTTACCGTTGATCTCGATGGCGCCACGCCAGCTGGTGAGCCCGACGAATCCCGTGGGGCTGCTGGCAAGCCGCAGCGTCCCGACCCGCTGGTCGAGGACGAGGCGGGCGTCCGGGCCCACCACGATGTTGGTCAGTACCAGGGTGGCGCCGTCGACCTCACGACGCATGCCGCCGGCGGCGGCAACCTCCTCGGCCGTGTAGGGAGCCGGTCGGGCGGGCAGCAGCAGGGTGGGAAGGCTGCCCTGGGTCTGCACCATGGCGGGCGCCCGCAGCACGCCGAACTTCTCGAACATCGAACGGAGGCGGATATCCTCGGCGTCGACGAGGAGGGCCTGCTTCTTGGCGTCCGCCGAGGTGACCGGAGGCAGTGGTTGCGGCGGCGCGGCCAGCGCGGCGCCCACTGCGCCCACCAGGCCGGGGACAACCCCGACAAGCATGCCCGCGAACACACCGCCGACCAGGACACGAGCCCGCAATCGCCTCCGGCGGCCGGTGCCGGACGACGGCCGACGGCCGACGGCGAACCCGAGCGTCGGGATGATCATGAAACTCCGATCATTATTGGCTCACCCGAACGGACGCGTCCGACTGTCCCTCGCCGCCGATCAGGTCGGCACGCCGGGTCAGCCAGCCCTGCTTGTTCATCGATATGAATGCCCAGGTCTTGATGGGCAGAGCAACAATGATGATCATCACGACCACCAGCGGGAGGATGAAGATGTCGCGGGGGTGTTCCCGCAGATGCGACAGTCCGCGCACAGCACGTCCCCCCAGCAGCCAGGCGATCGCTATGAGGGGGGCGTTCGCCTGCGGCCGGACCATCCAGAACCCGAGGTAGGTCATGGCCACCCCCATGGTGACCGGGGTGAGCAGGATCTGGAGAACGCTGATCTGGCAGATCAGCGGCTGGCGCCACAGCCAGCCCTTGTAGATCGCGGTCAGGTAACAGCGATAGGAGTTGCGACTCCACCGGACCCGCTGCTTGATGAATGCCCGCAACGAGTCGGGGAACATCGACATGGCCCGTGCCGTGTCCTGATGCACGGTCTTGTAACCGGATGCGAGGGTGAGCCAGGTCAGCCGCCCGTCGTCCCCGGCGATACACCGCCTGCCGAGGAAGAACTCGTTCTCCAGGTTGTGGAGCACCGGCAGAATCACGGAGCGGCGATAGGCCGCGGTCCGGCCCGACAGGCAGGCGACGGCCCCCGACCGGCCCTGCGCCGGCACATAGTCGAGATAACGGATGTCGACCAGCCAGTTGGCCACGCGGCGCCAGACGCTGGTCCGTGCGTTGTAGACGCTCTGGCGGGTACCGACCCCACCGACCTTGGGATCGACGAACGGCATCTGGACGGCAGCGAGCAGGCCCGGCTCCCAGGCCGTGTCGGAGTCGCAGAGGACCACGATCTCCTGGGTGGCGGCCGAGATGCCGACACCCAGCGCCGAGCGCTTACCTTCGTGCACGAAAGGAAGCACGTGGATGTTCGGGTGCTCCCGTGCGTGTCTTCTCAGCCGGGTGATGAGTTCGGTGTCCTCGACATCCGGGACGATGATGATTTCGTCAGGGTCCTGAGCCAGCCATGTCTGCAGGCAGCGCTCAATGACGTCCGGATCCTCACGGAAGGAGGGGATCACGACGGACGTGGATGTCCGGAACTTGTTGTTGATCGGCTTGTAACGAGATGACAATATACGTCGGAACAACCACACCGACCACGAGATCACTCCCGCGATCCCCAGGGGAACGAGTCCCCAGTACGATCCGACGCGGTCGATCACGGTACTGAGCGCGTCCATTGCCTAAGCGTTTTCCCTCCGGGGGTTACCGTAAAGACCCACCTGAAAAGTAGGGGCCTGTCGGCCCACCCTCTCATATCGGCCAAAAACTTGGTCGTCGGACGCGAAGGCGTACAAGAACCCCACTCCCGATGGTAGTGCACCCGGAGACTAGCAGTGTGACGCGAATCGCATGTACCCCGGGGTACCCGTCGTTACGCAACGCACTTATCTTGTCACAAGAAATAGAGCGGCTCGGGTGGATTTACTTTGCGATCACGAGGTGCGTGCATAATGCCTCTTCTTCGCATCGCATGGCTCCGGGCCAGTGAACGTTAACGGATCATGTCGAATGCGCAACGCCCATAGTCAGATTACCGTCAGCTGGGGGTTTACAAAAACATGGGAGCAACAACCATTGTTGATCCGTTGAGGATTTCAGTAATCGGAACCGGCTACCTGGGCGCGACCCACGCGGTCTGCATGGCCGAGCTGGGCTTCGAGGTCATCGGTGTCGACGTCGACCCAAGCAAGATCGAGCACCTGACCGCCGGCGAGGTACCCTTCTTCGAGCCCGGCCTGGAGGAACTTCTCCGCAAGAACCTGGAGTCCGGCCGCCTGTCCTTCACGACATCGCTCGCAGACGCCGCCGCCGGAGCGGACGTGCACTTCATCTGTGTCGGGACACCTCAGCACCCCGGCTCGAACTCCGCGGACATGCGGTACGTCGACGCCGCGGTCAGCGGACTGATCGCCGGTGGGCTCCGGCCGGGCTCACTGGTCGTGGGCAAGTCCACGGTTCCCGCCGGAACCGCCGCCCGCCTCGCCGCATGGCTGTCCGAGCAGGCTCCCGGTGTCGAGCTCGCCTGGAACCCGGAGTTCCTGCGGGAAGGCTTCGCCGTCGACGACACCCTGCGCCCCGACCGGCTCGTGTTCGGCGTCGCGCCCGACGGCACGGCCGAGGCGACACTGCACCGCGTCTACGCGTCGGTGATCGACGCCGGAACTCCCGTCGTCGTCGTCGACTATCCCACCGCGGAACTGGTCAAGGTGGCCGCGAACGCCTTCCTGGCCACCAAGATCTCTTTTATCAACGCCATGGCCGAGGTCTGCGAGGCCACCGGAGCCGACGTCACCCACCTGTCCAAGGCCATCTCGTACGACACCCGGATCGGGGGCCGCTTCCTGCATGCCGGCCTCGGCTTCGGTGGCGGCTGCCTGCCCAAGGACATCCGCGCCTTCCAGGCACGCGCAACCGAGCTCGGCGCCGGTCAGGCCGTAGCGTTCCTGGCCGAGGTGGACGCCATCAACCTCCGGCGCCGCACCCGTACCGTCACCCTTGCCACCGAACTGCTGGGAGGCGATGTCACCGGCAAGAAGGTCGCGGTGCTCGGCGCGGCGTTCAAACCCAACTCCGACGACATCCGGGACTCCCCCGCCCTCGCGGTGGCCGACGCGCTGCGCAGGGCCGGCGCCACCGTCGCCGTCTACGACCCGGCCGCCATCCCGAACGCCCGGCGGACCTACCCCGACCTCACCTACGCCGACAACGCCGTCGACGCCGCGACCGGGGCGCATATTGTGCTCCATCTCACAGAATGGACCGAATTCCGCGAACTCGACCCGAACGCCCTGACCGCGATTGTCGCGGCCCGCACCGTCATCGACGGCCGCAACACCCTCAACCCCGCCCAGTGGCGCGCCGCGGGATGGGACTACCACGCACTCGGCCGTCCCTAAAAGACCGAAGGATCACCAGCATCGGCCGGAGCTCCACAGCCGGATGGATATGGTGCGCCGGCCGGCATCGCAGGGTAGCCGGCCGGCGCTGTGGGCAGACAGACCGCGAGTCGCTCGTCAGGGCCGAGACAGCGGATCCGACCCAGCCTGGAGCCAGGACGGGGATGCCCCATCATCGCGGCACGAAGCTGCGCCGGTTCCGTACCGAACGCGAAAGTGCGCCCGTCCGACCACCTCAGCAACTCCTGCGCCGGGTTACCGGTACGGGCGCACACAAGCCGCCGGCGGTCCGACTCCCAGATCAACGCGATCCAGTCCCCGCCCAGCGGCCCGAGACAACGCTCCCTGTGCATGCGGTAGGCGACCGCGAGCATGCAGGCATCGGTAGACCCCGCGCCGGCAAGAGCAGCGGGCTCGTCGCCCCGCGCGCCGGCTGCTGTTTCCGCGGACCCTCCGGCCGGAGCAGCGCCACGAAACGGCACAGGGCTGTCGCTGCTCCACCGCGGGAGCCCGAGACAGCCGTCGAGGACGACGACCAGTTTCTCGGCGTACACCGCGATCGGTGGTGTCGGGTCACCTGAGAATGCCGTGGCCGTCATCACCCCGAAGGGCCCGTCGATGTGCACGCCCCGCGCCGAGGGCAGGCCCACCGACGACGAGGCAAGCATCGCCGTGAGGATCGAACGCCGCACCGGAGCACCATCCAGGCGCACCAGCCCGCAAACCGTCATGCCCGCTCCCCCGCGATCAACGATTTCCGGGCGTCCGCCCGTTCCCGCCTGTTCCCGTCCATGGCCGACATCGACTGTCATCGACCGGCCAGCAGCGGGCAGGACTCCTCGGGCCCCCGTCCGCACTGCATTCAATGCGGAAAGTAGCAGCACGCCGTCCCCGTGTCGCCGCTGTTCGAGCCGGCCACCGTTCGCGCCGGAACCTTCACCTGGCAAGCGAAACGATACGAACAATTACCGGCGGGGACGGCGACAGGTTTTCCGCCGGAAAATGTGAACGACGACACGAATATGATCATCAAGTCCGGATAAAGATCGGCGCTCGGCAGGCAATGGGATCGGTTCCCAAAGAGCTCACAACAGCGACGGGCACCACGACCCGCCTATATGCCTCCGAGTGGGCGGTGTATCGTGAACCGGAGAATTCTTTAAGATCATCCCCAGCCCAGCGGCGGACGACCGGGAGTCGGCAGATGAACGACAGAAACGGATTGTACCTGCCCGGAGTCCCTGGTTCGCAAGCCTCCCGGCCCGCCGACAGCGGGATCATTCTTCCGGCGCGGCCGGCCCGGACCCGGCGGGCCGTGCTGGGGTCGGCTCTCGGCCTGCTGGGCGTGGCGGCAACAGGCTGTTCCAGGCCCGCGCACACCTTCGATCCAGCCACCGAGACGCTTCCTCCGGATGCGGATGCCGCCACGCCCCTCGCCACGAACGAGCCGCCGCAGACCCTGGCCACCACGGCCGCAGATTTCTTCGGAAAGGGTTTCGTTCCGGAACAGCGTGCGGCGTTCGGGTTGGACAGGGCACAGATACTGCCATCCGACAATCCACATTTTCCCAGGATGGTGAGAGTTTCGTTATCAACGGACACAATCAACACGGAGAATTCCGTTTATCACGACGGCGACACATACGGCGGCACCCAACTCTTCCTGGCCAGGGAGGACGAGCCGACAGAAGAACTATACCTGCGTTATTATTTGCGCTTCCCGGAGAAGTTCGACTTCAACAAAGGGGGAAAGCTTCCCGGGTTCTTCGGAGTCCTGTACAAGCCGGCGTCCAAGGAACGCACCAACAACTACCAGGATGGCTACGCCAGCCGGTTCGCCTGGCGTAAAGGGAGTGAAGGACTAATCTATTCGAACACCGCCCGTCCGGACAACCCCATCACCATGGTCGGCAAGAAGAAGTGGACGTGGGAGCTCGGTAAATGGATTTGCGTCGAGCATGGCGTCCGCATGAGCTCCGATAAGTTCTCCCAGGAGCTCCTCACCGTCTGGATCAACAACCAGGAAGTACACAAAGAACACAGGTACAACCCACGTATTTCCGACCGTCTTCGCATCGGCGGCATCATGTTCTCCGTCGTGTACGGAGGCGGCGACCGCTCGTTCGCCCCCAAGACGGATACCAGTATCGATCTCGCCGGCTTTGCCATCGGCGCCCAGCGGGTCGGCCCCCTTCCCGACCCCCCGGACTAATCCGTGCTTCCACGTCTTCCGAAACGCACGGCGTGCCGAACAACTACACAGGGCGACGGACGCGGTAGAAACCTCCCGCATGGGTACGTGAGGAGCCCGGGGTCCAGGAGGTCTCATTGTTCTCAGTCGTCCAGCGACTTGGGCCTCCAGCGGCGCGGGAGGTCCACGACCGCGCCGCCTTCGGCCTT
>NZ_CAAAFR010000030.1:0-2018 GCF_900634745.1 Protofrankia symbiont of Coriaria ruscifolia | reverse complement strand
GTCGTAGAGTGGCAAGGACAGATAGTGTGGATGCAGGGAGCCGTTGTCGAGCCCGTGGGCGAGGTCGCTTTTGCCGCGGAGCGCGTGTAGCTCCTCAAAGTTTGTGCACTATCGCACCGCTTCCCCGTTTGCGCCATGCCAGAGACGTCCAGGTGGGAGTACAATCGTCTTTGCTGCTCATTGTTTACCCATCCGCGTGTCAGGCTGGATAACCCTTGGTTAATCCTGTATGACTCTTTTTCAAGGGATGCGGTGTCTAATGGTAGTAGGCGCCTGGGAGTCCCCGATTCAGTCCTCTTCCAGCGTGCAAAGGAGTCCTGGTGAACTCGACCGTTAAGACCATCATGTTCTGGGCCTTTATCGTTATCTGCCTGGTGCTGCTCTTCTCCGTGGTGAACCGCAGCGCGATGATGACTGGCAAAGAACAGGAAATCCCCTTCTCGCAATACATGGAAAGGGTGCAACAGGGGCAGGTGAATGACGTCTCCGTGCAAGGCATGGAAGTTCACGGCCACTTCAAGGGCGATGGCAAGGAGCCTACCGCGTTCCATACGACGGTTCCCACCAATTACCCCGACATGTACACCCAGCTGAACGCGAACAAGGTTCAGACGACGGTCAAGAACGAGCAGGGCAATATCATCTGGCCGATCCTGATGAATATCGGCCCTCTGGTGCTGATCCTGGGTATCTGGTTCTTCATCATGCGCCAGATGCAGTCGGGTGGGAACAAGGCGATGTCGTTCGGAAAGAGCCGCGCGCGCCTGCTCTCGATGCAGCAAAAAAAGATCACCTTCAAGGACGTTGCCGGCGTTGATGAAGCCAAGGAAGAGCTGAAGGAGATCATCGAGTATCTGCGTGAGCCTCAGCGATTTCAGAAGCTCGGCGGGCGCATTCCCAAGGGCGTGCTGCTCGTCGGACCTCCGGGAACCGGCAAGACTCTGCTGGCTCGCGCTGTGGCCGGCGAAGCGAATGTGCCGTTCTTCTCGATCTCCGGTTCTGACTTCGTTGAGATGTTCGTCGGCGTCGGCGCGAGCCGCGTACGCGACCTCTTTGAACAGGGAAAGAAGAATGCTCCCTGCATCATCTTCATTGATGAAATCGATGCTGTAGGCCGTCATCGCGGCGCTGGCCTCGGCGGGGGTCACGACGAGCGTGAGCAGACGCTGAACCAGCTTCTGGTCGAGATGGACGGCTTCGAGTCGAACGACGGCGTTATCCTCGTCGCCGCGACGAACCGTCCCGACGTGCTCGATCCCGCGCTGCTTCGCCCCGGCCGTTCGACCGCCGCGTCGTTGTGGGTCTGCCGGACGTTCGCGGGCGCGAGGAAGTGCTGCGCGTTCACGTAAAGAAGGTTCCCGTCGCCGACGACGTCGTCCTCAACAGCCTGGCTCGTGGAACACCGGGCTTCAGCGGCGCAGATCTGGCCAACATGGTCAATGAAGCCGCGCTGAACGCCGCCCGCGTCAACCGCAAGCAGGTCACCATGTACGACTTCGAGCTCGCCAAGGACAAAGTCCTGATGGGTGCGGAGCGCAAGTCGATGCTGCTGACCGATCAGGAGAAGAAGGTTACCGCGTATCACGAAGCCGGCCACGCCCTGGTCGCCTTCTTGCGCGATCACTCCGACCCAATTCACAAGGTCACGATCATCCCGCGCGGCATGGCGCTGGGTGTCACGGTCTATCTGCCGGATGACCGTCACAACTATACGCGTGAATATCTCGAAACCCGGCTGGCGATGCTTTACGGCGGCCGCGTCGCGGAAGAGGTCTTCCTCAACCAGATGTCGACTGGCGCCGGCAACGATATCGAGCGCGCAACGGAACTGGCTCGCTCCATGGTTTGTGAGTACGGCATGAGCCGGCTAGGTCCTCTGACCTTTGGCAAGAAAGAAGAGCAGATCTTCCTGGGTCGCGAGATTGCTCAGCATCGCGACTTCTCGGAAGAGACAGCTCGCCAGATCGACCAGGAGGTTCGCCGCTACATTGATGAGGCTTATCAATCGGCTTACAAAC
>NZ_CAAAFR010000029.1:2188-8818 GCF_900634745.1 Protofrankia symbiont of Coriaria ruscifolia | reverse complement strand
GGTCAGCCCCCCACATCACCGACCTCGGTGAAAGACGGAGGTCGGCCCTCCAGCCGGCCCGTTGCGTGCCGTGTCGATCATACAACCTGGCGTTACCCGCCCCCGACATATGATTGCCGGCAGATCCTGTCCAAATCTTGGCTAATCGGTCATTTTTGGATTAAATTGCAGATAAACGCACCGACCGGACGCCGGGAAGCGCCGAACGGTTGTCCGGCGAACCGCGCCGGAGGCCGATCGACGGTCAACGCTTCGACCTCCGGTCGGCCCGGCCGGAACGACCGGCCAGGCCCGGCTGGCAATCAGCCAGATGCGCGTCGAAACCTTTCACGTTCTGCCAGGTGGCATGGCAGATCCGGCAGTGCGTGGTCTCCGGATCACTCCATTGGGCGCTGCATCCACCGCATGTCGCCGTCACAGGTACATCACGCCCCCTGATCGGCTGGCCGGCATTGCGGATCGGCAATGGCAACATCGGCTGGGCACGTCGTGGCGTGCGGCTTGACGGAGTCTGGCGTCGGATCGGCACTCGGTCATCCTGTCCCATAACACGACAACCGTCGCGCAACCTTTTCCTACAAGCGCGGCAACGAGACTCAACGCGTCCCGCCGAACACTTCCGCAAGGGCAGGAAGCCCCATAAAGGCCGGGAAGCTCACGTAGAGCGAAGTATGGAAGGAGCACCCGGGAGCGATCCGGAACGTTCCGTCCGGCGTCGGCGGGAACGTCACACGTACGCGTCCACGGCGAACTTCACCGCAAGTCCGACAGCCGCGGCCCCGATCAGGAGTCGCAGCACGTCCGCCCGCAGCCGCCGTACGATTGCCGGACCGAGTACGCCACCCACGAGCAGGCCACAGGCCATGGGCGGTACAGCGGTCCAGCACACCGGGCCGAAGACGGCGAAGCCGACCGCGGCGACCACGTTCGACATCCCCGAGAGTACGTTTTTCACCGCGTTGACCCGTGGGAACGGTTCGGATATGGCCGTGGTGAGCAGTGCAATGAGGACGATCCCACCACCGGCGCCGAAATAGCCGGTGTAGACCGCGGAGGCGAACAACGCGACGAGCAGCACCGGTCCCCGCTCGCCCACCGGGCCTGCAGCCCGACGCATCACCTTTTGCCGGCACAACAACAGCACACCGGCACCGGCCACCAGCCAGGGCGCCACTGCCTCGAAGGCGCCGGCCGGGGTTGTCAGCAGGAGCAGCGCCCCCACCGCGCCACCTGCGAGGTTCATGGCGCCCAAGCGCACCAGACGTCGGGACTGCCCTGCCAGTTCCGACCGCGACCCGATGGCCGCGCCCACCGCCACGAAGACCAGAGCAACCGTGTTGGTGACGTTGGCCTGCACCGCCGGCAACCCGATCCACAGCAGTGCCGGGTAGGACACGACAGAGGCCAGCCCCCCCACGGTCGAGGTGATCCCGGCCAGAACACCGCACCCGGTCAGCGCAAGGAAGCCGGAGGCTGTCAGCGGTCGACCCGTAGATGGACGGTCAGTCCACCCGATCCGTCAGCACAAAGCCAATGTTTATGGACGCGCTGGAGCACGCGTTCCACCGTATGCGCTCCGAAGCAGAAATGATCTTTTTGGCGGGCAACTGTGATCCGGTCCGCATGTCCACGTCCACGTCACCTCGGCCGTGACGGCAACCTGCTTGTGGGCGGGCGGCGTGCACCGGAGGTACGAGCCACACGAGCAGTAACGGACGAACCGCGCTTCTTCGCCCGTGGACGGTGGATCCGCCGACAGAGGATCATTCTGCCTGAGCATGCAGCGGTGCTGCATGCTCAGAGCGTGGCGCCGTCCAGCAGAACACCCGCACCAGCAGAACACCCGCAGTTATATTCCGATGCCGAACGAAGCGGTGCTGTCACCGCACAACGTCCGCATTCGAGCACGTAGGGAAGCGACAATGGTCACATCCATGGCAGCCACCCATGGATCAGGGGCAGCAGGATATAGGATGATCAGCTAAGGGACAGGTTGACACAGAGTCGGAGCAGCCCAAGCAGACTGGGGCAGGAATTCTGCCGTGAGCTGGCCTGCGTGGGAGTGGGCTTCGGGCCGGGTCCCGTGGAGGCACCATTCGCGGGCCCGGTCGCGGCAGGTGCAGAGGAGGCAGGTGCAGAGGATCTACCCGCGGCGGGTGGGGGAGAGACGGATGCGGACCTACCCGTGGCAGGCGCAGGGGAGGGAGCTACAAATCTTGGCCTGGAGATGTCGCTGTCAGCGTTGTCGGCCGGTGGCTGTCCGGGTGTCAGCGCGCTGACCGCGAGAGTGGTGTTCATCGGGCTGTCTGTCGGATACGGGGAGGCCTGGCCCGGATAGGACGTCCAAAGTTGCCCGGTGGCGTAGGCGGGATCTCTGCCGGCGTCCGGGCGAACGGCGGCACTGGACGGTGCGGACCCCGCTACGACCGGCCCCGCTACGACTGGTGACGTGTCAGTTGTGTCCGATAAGGAAATGAAACCCATTCCGCCGACCACGAAGGCCGCGGCCCCTGAAATAACCGCGAGTCGCATTATCGGCGCGACCGGGGAATCGCGTCGGCGATGGTGTGACCTGGATCGTAACATCTTGGGGTAGCGGCGAGCGCATCCTTACTCGATAGTGTGGGAAGATGTCGAGAGTGCTGACCGTACCACTCAGCCCGACAAACTGATAGAGCTCTCCCACTGGGTTAGTGGATCGATAATTGATGATCAAGACGGTCGGCCAGCAACGTCGATCTCCAGACCCGTTGCCGGCGGGGGCGTCCATAACGATCATTTCTTCGGGTGCACGGAACCCGTAGCGGCAGCAGGTGAGAGCGTCCGGCATAGGTACGCGGAGTCGCGGAGTCAGAACATGCGCTTCGTGGCATCACCTCGCGTGTATCACTCACTTACACCATAGGGCTTCACTCACTTGCACCATAGAGCTTCGCGGCGTCACAGGCTCCCAGTCGCGCTGCATAGGGGCTTCGGCTTGCCGGTCGGCACCCAACGCCTCCGGCGCATCCCTGCCCTTTCGCCTTGTGATCCATCCGCTCACCAGCTGCCACCGGCTGATCGGACGCCCTGATCCTCGAGCGCCGTACAGTCGCGGAGGCAGGTACTCAACCGCTTCGATCTGGACGCTGGAAACGGTGCGGTCGAGGCAGTCGCGAATAGCTGACATCTGCTCACGACGTACGACGTACGACGTCGCCGGCAACGACGAATTTCAGGATTCGAACCGGGACCACCTCCGACATGGCCGGCTCTGGTGAAAGAATCCAGCGGCGGATCCCGTGACGATATCTCGACGGGGAACTCCCGGGAGCGGTACCAAAATCAGCCGGGCAGCGGACCACACAACTGTGCGGAAAAACCGTGGAGAACAACCACCGGCCGGGAAGGGGCCGGCGGTTTTCAGTTCACATTCGTCCGGTGGACGAGTGTGAAACTCCAGGCGTTGTCAGCCGATCCGGCAGACGGAAGTTCGGATAGGTTCCACACCGCCGGGGAGGGCGCGCAGCCAGCAAGAGGAGCGCCCAGGCCAGCAGGAGGAGCGCCCAGGCGTCCACGCCGAGAGCGAGCCGTGAGCGCCGGCATCACCTCCGCGGACGCGGACGATATACGGATAAAACCGTACTTCTGCGGCAGGCGAGTACCAACAGGTGCACATCCGATGATCGTCGGCGTCAGCGGATGCTCGCTCCCATCCATAACCACAGCGGCATCCGCGGCATCCGTGCAGGGAATATGTTTTTCCTCACTTGAGCGGCACGCGAACCTCCAGCGGCACGCGAACTTCGCGACCTTCGTCGAGCGCCTTATAAAGATCGTCTATAGCGCACAGCGAAGCCGGCACGGGACTACACGGCATCCAGCTACAGCAGCCTCACGCCGGTCTTTATCTTCCGCCGCACTCCCCCGCGTTCCGCGCTTTCCCTGATCCCGATAATAAGATTGATAATTATAGGAATTTAGGTGAGTGACGGGCCCGCGCTCCGGCGCCACCTGTACGAACCAGGGGCGTGTTCCACGAAGCCATCCGCCCGGATCGCCGCGTCCAAGCGGCCCTGGTTGCCTTCTCGGGCAAACCGGTACAAATCGTCCGGTATCGGCTTGCCCCGGGGTCCCTTGTCAATCTTCGACTGGCAAGGGACGGGCCTGGCCAGAACCCACCCGGACGCAGCTCCCTGATCGAACGACGACTTTCGAAACGCGCCGTAATAGCTTGACTTCTATCCATGATCGGAAATATGGGGCTCGGACCTGCCGGACCTGCTTCCGGACCTGCCAGATCGGCTTCGCCGATCCGGCAGGAACCCCGGACGCGCAAGAAGCATGATCGCGCAGTCTTTGGCCCTTCTATATAACCGTCACCGCTCTCAGGTGCCGCTCAAGGTGTCACGGAAGCCCCGAGGTCCGTTCCTCCCCGGGGCACGCTGGCTCCCGAGCCCGCTCCTCCCGGGGACACGCTGGCTCCCGACTCGGCTCCTCCCTGCGGTACGGAAGCGCCCAGGTTCGTTCCTTCCTTCGCCACGGAAGCGCCCACGGAGCCACCGGCGACCCCGACCTGGCTGTCAACGCCGTTGATACCCCCGCCCACGGTTGCAGTGGCTGAGGCTCCACCGACCGTCTGGCCCGCGACTTCTGCGGCTGATGCGGCTGGTGCGGGGACCTTGAGTATCTCGCCGCAATAGGTTGCGACCTTGTCCCTGCCACCCGCCGCGGTGATCAACCAGGGGAAGGCCGGGTCGTCGAGGGCCTTGCCCTGGTTGTCCGGGTGCTCCGCCGCAGCAGCCGTGTAGGTGTGGCACAGCGCGGGCAGCGACGCCGGGGCAACGGCGCCCGCGGCTGGAACGTGAGCCGACGGATCGGTTGCCTGAGCCGAGGCGGAGGTTGTGATGCCGGTGGAGGCTTCGTGCTCACCGGGCGAGGGCAGGACACCAGTGGTGGCGGCGACGGCGACGCCACCAACAGTTGTAGCAGCGATCGCCGCGACTGCGATCTTCACCGTGAGGAGCTTCGCAAGGGCAGTTTTGATCATCGGTTCTCTCCGGAGCTGGGTGACGGGGACAAGACGCGCCTCGCGGAAAGCGGTCACAGCCGCTTCCTCACCGGCGAGCTCGTCGGCACGGGCCGGAGCGGTCACGGCGGCGAGCAGGTCGGCGAGGGGGTCCGAACCGGCCTGCGGGGCGACCGGGCCGCCGCGAAGCATCCGCTCTGCGTCGTCCCGATCGATCCGACGGGGTCGGTAGGTGCTCATCTCACGTCCTTCAGCGTCCAAGCTCTCACTGGTGTCACACCCGACTGGCAGTCACAGCCTTGGGCGCAAGGTGTCACCCTGGCCATCTTCACCCACCGTCGTGCTTCCGCGCGGTCCGAGCTGTTCGGCCAGACGGCGCAACCCGCGATACGCCGCTGTACGGACAGCTCCCGCACGCTTGCCCAGCACGCGCCCCGCGGTCTGCGCGTCCAGCCCTATGACCACCCGCAGGAGCACGGCTTCGGCCTGATCGCGTGGCAGGCCGGCGATCAGCCGTATCGCCGCGTCGGTCGACAGCGTTTCCAGCGCCCGTCCGGCGGTGTCGTCGGGAGAGGCCAGGTCGGTCATGTCCTCGACCGGCACGTCGTGCTGGGGGCGGCGTCGCTGACGGCGTATGTGGTCCAGAGCACGGTGGCGAGCGATCGTCACCGCCCAGCCGCGGAATCCGTTTGAATCCCCGCGAAACGACGGCAGATCCCGGGCGATCTGCAACCACGCCTCGGACGCCACGTCCTCGGCGTCGTCACCGACAAGCACCCGCAGGTAGCGCAGCAACCCCGGCTGTACCGCCCGGTAGATCACCTTGAAGGCATCCTCGTCACCACGCTGCGCCTCGGCCACGTCAAGGGAGATGTCCGCCGGGCCCACCCGTGGCTCCTGCTCCTGATCCTGTGCCTGGACTTCGTAGCCGTCCTGCGGTGCCGCCGCTGTGTCGGCGGACGATCGTCGCCGCGGGATGCCGACACCAACGGCGGTGGCATCCCCACCGCTCATCTCCGCACTGCGATCCACCGGCCAGATGATGCGGTACGCCCGGCAGCCCGCCGACGCAGGGGTTCTGATCTTACAATCTGTTGAAAACATGCTACTGAGACGATACGGGCGTGCCGCTACCGGTTCGTGCGTGATCGGGACCCGCCCGTCACACACGGGACGGCCATCCGAAGACCAATTACTGCGTGTCGTCACGGACGCTGGAGTGACCGCCAGCTCGTGCGTGATCGGGATAGAGAGTGGAGAATGTTTCATAAGGGGGCGGGCAACGTCGCCCGTCACCCGCCGTCACCCGCCGTCACCGTCCGGCAAATAGGGTGCATCCCTTCCGTGCGCTTTCAGCGGCGTCGGACCTGGCTCAAGGGCCCACGTCCTGGCTGACCCCGCACCCAAAACGGTCACCGGTGTCAAACCGGCTGATGGCCGGAACCGCGTTGCCCACGAACAGATCCGGATCCCACGGGTGAATCCCTGCGGGTCAGTACGGTCCGCGCTTCAGCCCCGGCCGCGTGTGTGCCCATAATGATGCGCACCGTCAGACTCGGTCCCGTTTTCCGCTGACATGTCGGTAGCGGCACGGGCACCGACCCGGGAGGGGGACGATGAAC
>NZ_CAAAFR010000029.1:0-2047 GCF_900634745.1 Protofrankia symbiont of Coriaria ruscifolia | reverse complement strand
GCACGCCTCCGGGCACGGACCACACCGGCCCGAGCCGGCCCGTGCCACCGCCGGGCGTGCCCGGCAGGCCGGAACCGTCGTGGGACACGGTGTTCACCCCGCTGACCCCGCAGGACCCCCGCGAGATCAGCGGATATGCGCTCCGGGCCCGGATCGGTGAGGGCGGCATGGGCGCGGTGTACCTGTCCTACACCCCCGGCGGCCGGCCGGTCGCACTCAAAGTGGTCCGGCCGGAGTTCGCCGCCGATCCCGAGTTCCGCCGCCGCTTCGCCTCGGAAGTTTCCATCGCCCAGCGGGTCCAGGGCCTGTACACCGCACCGGTCATCGACTGCAACGCCAACGCCCGGCAGCCCTGGCTGGCCACCGCCTACGTCGCAGCCCCCTCCCTCGCCGCGACCGTCGCCCGGCAGGGCGCACTCCCGGTGGAGACCGTCCTGCTGCTGATCGCCGGGGTCGCGGAGGCGTTACAGTCCATCCACGCCGCCGGTGTGATCCACCGCGATCTCAAACCGGGTAACGTCATCCTCGCCGCGGACGGCCCCCGGGTGATCGATTTCGGTATCTCGCGGGCGGTCGAGGCCTCCCTGGCAGGGATCACGCAGACCGGTGTGCGGGTCGGCACGCCCGCGTTCATGGCCCCGGAACAGATACGGGGCAGGTCCCTGGACACATCCGGGGACGTCTTCTCCCTCGGTTCCACCGCCTACTACGCGATCACCGGCGAGTTGCCGTTCGGCGCGGACGCCGCCGTCTTCCACCGCATCGTGCACGAACAGCCCGACTGGGACCGCTGCCCGGACCAGGTCCGCAGCGTGTTGGAACGGTGCGTGGAGAAAGATCCGGCGGACCGCCCCACCCCCGCAGGATTGATCGAGCTGTGCCGGGCCGCGTCCACCGATGAGCGGCTGCGCATCGGCGAGGGCTGGCTACCCCCCACCGTGACCGCAAATCTCACCCGGTACACCATCTCCCCTCCGCCCGCCCCGCCCCTGTTCCAGCCTTCACCCGTACCCGGGCCGCCTCGGCCGGTGGCGCCGCCAGCACCTTCGCCGTGGGTACCGCCGACCACACCTTTACCGTCCGGCCGTCCACGCCCCAAGCGCTCACCCTGGCTCATCGGCGGGCTCGGCACAGCGGCAGCGCTCGTGGCCGTGATCGTCCTTCTCGTGGCCCTGAGTAACACACCACCGGACCAGACAAACCGCAGCGGCGCCACGACCGGAACGTCCACCGGAAACACGTCCACCAGCCGCGGTACGTCACCCACCAGCAGAGGAACTGACTCCGGTGCATCCGTGACGACACCCGGGCCGGGTAACCCGCCTTCAAGACCAACCGCGGCGCAGGGAAACGTCGACCGCTTTCTGACGGATCTGACCGTTATCGAGAGCGACGGTGGGGTAGAAACCGGATCGGGATCCATCAGTGGTACCAAACTGCCGCACAGCATCATGCTCCGGGCACGCTTTTATGAACCTACTAATGTGGCGAGAGCAGAATATGATCTTGGGAGGCATTACCGCCGATTCCAGGCCGCAGTGGGCCTCAGCGACGATGCCATCAGCAGTTCGGTTTACCAGATCGAGATCTACGGTGATGGTCGCCGCATGGCATCACAGACAGTGCGCCTCGGGAACTCGGTCCCCATCGATCTCGACATCACCGGCATCCTCCGACTGCGACTCTCGATTACCCGGGTTGAAGGAGATATCCGCAACGGCTGCTGCTCCTACAAATCCACCTCCGTATTCGGCGACGCCCGTATCACCGGCATCCAAGGTGAGGTACCGGGCTGACTGTCACGGAATCGCCCGCAGTCATTTCAGTGAAACGCACCCGAAACGCACCGAGGTGCCGCGAAGGATTGACGGTCGCGTAATCGCTAATTAATGCTCTGCGGTGTTCTCCTGCCGGTGAGCCGTGCCACGGATTTCTGCCAGTCCGGCCCGTACCTGCCGGGCCGGTGCCCGGGTGGCCGGATCCTTCCTGAGCATCAGGCGTAGCAGGGCTGCGGGAAGGTTGCGCAGAGTTTCGATCAGCTGCGTTA
>NZ_CAAAFR010000028.1:0-9948 GCF_900634745.1 Protofrankia symbiont of Coriaria ruscifolia | reverse complement strand
CTCCGCGACACCACCCAAGAGCCATCAGACACGGCCTAGGCGAGCCCTCCCTGTGTCGCAGCCTACCGGGTGATGTCAGGTACTGTCGTTTGCACAGGTTGATGCCCATTTGTCCATAGATTCGCGTCAGGCAATGTCGGGTTGCGCCCACACGACACCGCGTGCTGTTGACCCGTACCCGCCCACCAACCAACCACCCAGATCCCTGCCATCAACGTCGATCAAGAAGGGCCGATCCACGTGACCACGACCGTCCTTGGCGCTCCGGATCGGAGCCCGAGCAGCCGTTGACTGTAACTGAAGGTAACCAGATTCACCAGGGCCGATGCGAGGCTGGCGGATCTCAGATCCGGATGTGTTGCGGCGCGGCATCAGCTTGCATGATTTCGCCGAAAGTCGCCGTCGCGGGGAACACGATGCCGCGGTGCTCGATGCCCAGGTCCGTGTCACCATCCCCATTTCGCTCTCGAAAGTAGCTGTCCAGAGCAGAGCGTCGGCAATGGGGAGAGCAACGGTCAGGGCGTCGCCGTCGAGGTCCATCCGGCGGGTCAGCCAGTCAACGGTGTCTGCTGGAAGCACTGTGACGTAGACAACGTCACCAAGAGAGTTCGCCGGAGCGGACCGCATCACCCGAGCCTGCTCCTCAACGCCGAGCACCGCGGCAATGCGGTCCGCGGGCAGATGCCTCGCCCACCGTGAGGCCTTGGCCACACCGGCCGCCTGCAACGCGGCGGCGATCTCGGACTCGCTCGCGGTGTTGGTCGGACACCTTCGAGGCCGCGAAGGTCGACGAGGCGCCGTCCGCGGACGTGGCAACACTCGTCTGTGTACTCCTGGTGAGTACTGCTGGTGAGTACTGCTGGTGACCTGACCCTCGGAGCCGCCGCATCCGACAAGCAGCGCCGCGGCGGTGAGACCGGCCAACCGCAAGCCGAGGTGGATGATTCTGGCAGTCATTCGAGCCCCTGCTAATTCCTGTTTATATCTGGCCAGTTCATCCGGACACGGCAACCAGGCCTTTTGCCGCACCTAACCTTTGCCATGTGTGGACCACAGCGTGGCCCGTCGCTGAGATGTCCGATCTGTCCGTAGCCTGATCGTCATGCTGGTGCGACGATCAGGGAGGATGGCATGGGATTTCTGCGGCGGCGGGACGACGATGGCGGCGAGGACCGCGATCGCATGGACAAAGGTCAGCGGCAACGGCAGGACATCCGGCGTGGCAGCCCGGCCTGGAAGGACTGCGGACCGTGCGGCGGCACGGGAAAAATCCTGAAGGACGTCGGCGGGACGGACGAGGACGGCACATTCAACGAGACCAAGAAGCTGAACTGCACATCCTGCAACGGAACGGGAAGGTTACCGATCAAAGATGATTGAGCCTGTCGTGCCACTGCTGACGTTGGACTGCCCGCAGCATCGCCGACGCCGTCGGCGGCGCAGCCCCGGCGATCCGCCGAAGGGCCCGCGGCCCGGTACGGCTGGCAACTGCCCGCGCTGCCGGACGGTGTGGGCTGAGGGCTACGGTCCTGATGCTCAGCCGCCGTCACGCGATCCCTGGCGGCCGGGTCCGATCTGCGGGCCGGGCTGAGCGTTTTCATGCCGTTTTCATGCCTTTTTACGGCTTTCATGCTGCTTGCGCGTATAGCCACCATATGTTCCGCCGAGTGGCCCGGGGACCTTACCCGCTGGCAGCGTACGAAAAGCACGATCGCGCGGTCTTGGGTGTTCTGGCATCAGAGCCAGCGGCGGCTGCGGAAGACGACATAGAGCATGACGGACACCAGACCCATGAGCGCGATCGCGAACGGGTAGCCGTACGCCCAGCTCAGCTCCGGCATGGTCTCGAAGTTCATCCCGTACACGGTGCCTACCAGAGTGGGAGCGAACAGAATGGCCGCCCATGCGGATATCTTCTTGACCTCCTCGTTCTGCGCGATACTCGTCTCGGTCAGGATCTTCATCTCCTCGTTCTGCCGCTGCCCCACCAGAGCGGCGTTGGCCGTGAGGATGTTCTGGAGGAGCTGACGGAACCCCTCGATCCGCTCCACGACCTGGACGACGTGGTCGGTGACGTCCCGCAGGTGCTGCTGCAGTTCGGCGTCCACGCCGTACTTCACGAAACCGGACGCCAGGGCGTCCAGCATCCCGAGCAGGGGCTTGGTGGCCCGCTGGAACTCGATGACCTCGCGGGACAGCTCGTAGATACGCCGGCTCACCTCCGGGTCGCCCCGGAAAACCTCGGTCTCGATCTCGTCGATGTCGTTTTCCAGCCCCGCGACAACCGGTGCGTAGTCGTCGACGACCCGGTCGAGGATGGCGTACAGCACCGCCTCCGGGCCCCTGGCCAGCAGCTCCGGCTCGGATTCCATCCGCCGGCGTACCCGCCGCAGGTCCGGTGCGTCACCATGACGTACCGTGATGACGAAATCGTCCCCGACAAAGACGTGCAGCTCGGAGAACTCGACTTCCTCCCGGGTGTCGTTGTAACAGGCCGCCAGCAGGACCACGAAAAGGGTCTTTCCGTACCGCTCCAGCTTGGAGCGCTGATGAGCCTGCACAGCATCCTCGACGGCGAGCTCGTGCAGGTCGAACTCACTGGCGATCGAAGTGATCTCATGCTCGTCCGGGCGGACCAGCCCGATCCATGCGAGATCCTGCTTGCGCTTGTCACGACGCCCATGCAGAAGCTGGTAGGTCTCACCCAGCGAGTCCGGTCGCGCAAGGCGCCGGCCCTCGGAGTAGAAAGCGTTCTCCATCACCGTCATCACGCCAGCTCCTCGAATGGCTTGAGGGCCTGCCAACAGGTACTGCCGGGAGCCCGGTGGCTACCCGGGACGCTCGCACCTCGCTGCGGCGGTGGTGGTCGGACCTCGGGCATCGCTGTGTGACACACACATCAGCTCGACCATGGACAACGCAGCTACGGACAAGGTCCGGGCACACTGCCAGCCGGGTAGCGCGCAGCCCGCTGGGCGAGCCCGTGCACCTGTTGGCACAGCCCTTGGATCAGGCCTGCATTCCAGCCCACTGCAACGCCGTGCTCATGGGAGCTCGTAGAGAGCCCACCCGCGTTCAGCGCATCAGGCACGACGCGACAAACCGCGGGCCGCCCGGCGAACAGGGCTGGGACCGTCGGCCCTCTGACAAAGGCCGGCGGCGACGTTTTCACACCGGAGGGACCAGGCTCAGGCGGCGGGGGTCGCCGAGCCAGTCCAGGACAGACAGCGACTATGACCGGGACTCATCCCGCCACCTCCTTCACGACCGGGTGCCCGCAGGCACAGGCCACATCTACACAGAGTGATCGCACGAAGCAGGTCCAGGCCAGCGCCCAGCCCCCCGTGCGGAGCACCCCTCCTCGTCAGAGCTTTGGCACTGCACGGCGTAATCCCAACCAGGAAGCCACCTGGGCCCACCCCTTAGCCCGGGGAGAGCTGTCCTGACCCGGGGCGTCTCTCGACGTTCGGGGTCAGTGGCCTGTGTCCGTGCAGACGCCTCACCGAACGAGGTGCCGCACCCCAAGCGTGCCGCCCCGCACAGGATGCTGTCAAACCAGGGCACGGTGACTTTGACGGCACGAGCCGATCAGGCCTGATGCGCCCAGGCCACTGACAGCGCCGTCGCTGACACCTCCCCGGACCCAGGCAGCGCCTCAGGCCGCGGGACAGCAGACAGCAGACAGCACCTGAAGACGCTCAGGCTCCCGAGCCGAATGCGGACCGGCCGGCACGCTCCCGTTCGGATGCCTTCATCCGCGCCTCGTACACATGCCGGCGACCACCGGCCAGTGCCTCCCTGACCATTCGTTCGGATTCCACGAAGATCCGGTAGTACCCGTCGTCGTACTCCTCGACGATCTGGAAGGTCCACCGGCCGTCGAGGACGTTCCGCCCGAACAGGTCCCTGCGGACCCGTTCGGCGATCTCGCCGTGACCGGCGTTCTCCAGCTCCTCCAACGCCGACCCGAGCATGAGATCGGCGTGGCCGGACATCTGGTGGAACGCGTAGAGGTGCCCCCTCGCCCGTTCCACCCACTCCAGTGCCTCACTGAGCTTCCCGACAGCGTGGACCGTGTCCGCGTCGAGCTCCGGAACGGTGCGGTCGGCTGGCGTCGGCGTCGGGGTTGGTGTCGGGGTTGGTGTCGGGGTCCGGTTGTTCGTCCTCACACTCTGCGAAATGCCCCGCCGGCACCCCTGCGACACCAGCGATGTCTGACGGGCCCAGGGCCCCAGGGCGGACGGGCAGGCCGAGCCGACAGGCAGGAAGGAAGGCGAAGGCCGGAGAGCAGGCAGAAGGTCAGGGTGTGAAGGTAGCCTGGGCCGTATGTCCGCTCTGGACCCAGCAGCGCAGTCGCCGATTCTGACGCACGGCATATACCCCTATCTCGCCGCCCACTGCTCGCCGCCGGACGAGCTTCTGACCGATCTCTTCGAGGAAACGCGGCGGAAGCTCGGCAACCTGTCCGTCATGCAGATCGGTGCCGAACTCGGCACCCTACTGACGATACTGACCGCAAGCACGGGGGCACGTCGGGCGATCGAGGTCGGTACGTTCACCGGATACTCGTCAATCTGCATCGCCCGTGGCCTGCCCGATGACGGTCATCTGCTCTGCTGCGACGTGAGCGAGGAGTGGACGTCGCTCGCGCGCCACTACTGGAAGCGCGCCGGCCTGGAAGATCGGATCGAGCTGCGCATCGGCCCGGCCGCGGCCACGATCGCCGCACTACCCACCGAGCCCGTCTACGACATCGCTCTCATCGACGCGGACAAGACCTCGTACCAGACCTACTACGACCTGTTGCTCCCGCGGATGCACCCGGGCGGGCTGATCCTCGTCGACAACGTACTTCAGGACGGTAAGGTGCTCGACGAGCAAAGCCGAAATGCGAACGTCCGGGCGATCCAGGCGTTCAACGAGGTGGTAGCAGTGGACGAGCGGGTGCAGACCGTCCTGTTGGCCGTGTCAGACGGGTTGATGATCGCCCGCAAGCTATAAGCTCGGCACCGGCTTACTCCACCCGCTCATCCCCACCCGCTCATTCCCGCCGCTCATTCCCGCCGCTCATTCCCGCCTGCCGGCTCCGGGTGGCGGCGGGCTCGCGAGGCATCACGATCGACGCTCCGCGAACCCGTCTGGTTCCCCGACGCATGCCGGCTACAGATCGTCTCGTGGCAGGTAGTCCTGGACGCGGGTGAGCTCACGTTCGAGAAAATCAAGGAAGTCGTCGACCTCGTACTCGCTGTATCCACCCGTCAGCCAGGTCGTGTCGAACTTGGCGTCGCTGATGTCCCGTGGCACGAGACTCACCGCGGGGGAAGCGGAATCCGCCGGCCGGCCGTCCTGCGCCGATCCCACCATCGCCTGCAGCCGGTCCAGTTCCCGGGACACCGTGTCGAGAAAGGCGTCGACCTGGGCAATGTCGTAGCCGGAGCGGAACCGCGTTCCCGTGAAGGATTTCTCCTTCACCTCCGAACCGGTGATGCCGGGGTGGAAGGAACCAGGACCACCACGGTGCCCGGCGGCATCGGTCCGGGCGTTGCCGCTACGGGGAGTACCGGTCAAGGCGCTGGCGGACACTGCGGACAGAAACCTGTGCAGATTGGCGAACTCGCGCTCGACGGCCCAGAGAAAGTCGTCGACCTCGCTTTCGCGGTACCCGCTGAAGAACCTTGTCGGGTTGAACCTCGTCGACCTGATCTCCGTTGGCGTGATTCTCGGGACGAGTTCGCCCGGATCCGGTTTTCCTCCGTTCTCGACAGAGCGGACGAGGGCGTGCAACCGGCGCAACTCGGCGGCAGCCCAGTCGAGGAAGGCGTCGACGCCGACCATGGTGTAGCCGGTACGCAGCCGCGTCGCGCTGAACGCTTTTACACAGAGATCGTGAGCTGCCACTATCGGACGGTAGGCGACGGCGCCGTCGACGCCCCGTTCGCCGCCTGGTGGTCGAGGCGGTTCCTGGCATACTGGACGAGCCGGTTCGTCCCGCACCTGCAGTGGCTGGATCTGCAGTGGCTGGGTCTGCTGTGACAGAGCCTGCGAGTCCGAGGTCGGTGTCCGGGACCCTGGCTGCCTCGGCACCCGCGGAACACGGCGCGTCGAACTCTGCGATCGGTCAAGGGTGCTCATCTGATTACGCAGACGCCGAGCAAGGCCCATGGCCAGATGCTCAGCCAGGTTTTCGGCCGGAAGCGTGGCGGGCGATCGGTCCTGCGGCGACGGCCAGTCCTCGCCTACCCGGCGGCACATCGCCTCCACCAACACATCCCCCGTGCCACCGTGGGCAAGGTCGAGATCGTTCGCCCATGGAATCGGCAGGACAAGATCCGTACGCGCCGACCGCCGTTCAAGATTCGACTGCCGTTCAAGATTGAGGAAGCGCTCGAGCTCGTGCCGGCACTGAGCGCTCCGGAAGAAGGCCGGAGTCATGATTGCGACGAGAATCGCCGTGGTATCCGGGAGATTCATGATCCTCTCGTTCCACAACTCGCACCAGACGATCTCCCGCCGGTCGCGCAGAACCCGGCAGCGATGGCCGGTCCGGGTCGAGATCTCGGTCTCCAGCGCGCTTCCCAGCGCGCCGATCGAAGCACCGTGACGCGCATGATCCTCATCCGCATAGCTGAGAAAGACGATCGGCGCAACATCGTCCCGGCCGGGGGCCTGGGCCTTCTGAACGGCCTGCGGAACGCCGTCAACAATGGACCGTTTCACCGTTCCGGATTGTATAGCGAACCGCCGGAGAAGGAAGTGTGAGCCAGCAGACGAAATCATCTGTTCCACCGGTTCATATTTTTATAGTGATTCTTATTTCTATATTCATCTAACTGAATTATCCCGAGTCCGTTACGGTGGCAACCGGATGTGGCGTTCCCGGCGATCACCCGTCCTTGTCATGGGCGGGCGTCGTGGGCGCCTGCCCCGCTCGGACCGACAAGCATCTGGAGCACCTGGAGCACCTGGAGCACCTGTGGCAGATGGAGCAGCAGTTGTAGCAGACCCAACGGGTGCCGTCGGTGGGCTCGTCCTCGCCGCCGGCGCCGGACGCCGATTCGGCATGCCGAAAGCTCTGGTCACGCTGGGTGGCGAATCACTGGTCCAGCGATGCGCCCGGATGCTCGCCGACGGCGGATGCGCCCCGGTGTTCGTGGTACTCGGCGCGCGGGCAGCCGACGTTCTCAGATCCACCAGCCTGCCCGGAGAACGGGTTGTCCTGGCGCCGGACTGGGCGTTGGGAATGAGCGCCTCGCTGCGTCGGGGGCTCGCGGCACTTGCCGCTGTCGACGAAAACCTTGCTGACAGGGGCGGGAGCAGGGACGGCGGGAACACCGGCGTCGACGCGGTCGTGATCGCGCTGGCCGATCAGCCGCTGGTCGGCGCCGATGCGGTGCGCCGGCTACTCGCGGCCCACGCGTCCGGTGCCGTTGCCGCGGTCGCCAGCTACGGTGGGCAGCCGCGCAATCCGGTCCTGCTACACAGGGCGATATGGACTGAGGTGTCCGCCCTCGCTCACAGTGATGTCGGCGCACGGGCCTGGCTGCGTGCCAATCCGGACCGGGTCGTCATGGTGCCCTGCGACGGCACCGGCTCCCCCGACGACGTCGACACCCCGGCCGACCTGGCCCGTCTGGTCGGATCCGACGGCTGGCCGCTGACAGCACCCGGTGCCAGCCAGCCTCCGCGGGTTGACCCGCAGTCCTGATCTCGACAGGTGATCACTGACATTACCGGCGTCAGTGGTATTGGTGGCACCGCCTGTTCCCGCTTATCCGGGATCGGTCCGATATGTCTCCGTGCCCGGCCACCAAGAGTACTCCGGCGCCTTCTAGGCAACCCGGTCAACCGGAGATCCCGCGTGGTGGGAGACCAGCCGCACGGTAGACATCGTCGATGAGGCGCATGGTGAAAACCGCGTCCTCGGCCGGTGTCAGCGTCGGTTCGCCGTACAGCACCGCACGGGCGAAACCGCGCAACTGGGCGTCGAAGGTCGTTTCCCCGCGTACCGTTTCCCGCATAGTGTGGCCCTGTACCGTCCAACGGAGCCGGTTGAACAGGTGCGGACGGACGAAGTTGACGACTCGCAACTCACCGCGGTCCCCGATCACGTGTGCGGCGATTCGCAAAAACTGCCGTGACCACAGTGAGCAGTCGATCCGCCCGGTCGGGCCGTCGGGGAAACTGAACTCCGCGGTCATGGCGCGGTCGATGCGCGGCGTGTGCAGCAGGGCGCGAGCCGACACGACCTTCGGTTCACCTGTTCCGAGCAGCCGCATACAGTGGACGGCGTAACATCCGGTATCCATCATGGCGCCGCCACCGAGATCGTAGCTGTAGCGGATTTCGTTATCGAAAAGTGGCCAGGGAATACACATCCAGGTGGAGATCGAGTGCACCGTGCCGAGGCTGCCGTCTTGCACGATCGTACGAATACGCTCCGCAAGCGGATGATACCGGTAATGAAAAGCCTCGGTGACGACGACCCCGGCGGACGCCGCTGCCGCGGCGACAGCACGCGCTTCGGCCTCGTTCGCGGTGAACGGCTTCTCGCACAGCACATGCTTTCCAGCTTCGATCGCGCGCAAGGTCCACGGTGCATGCAGCGCATTCGGCAGTGGATCATAGACTACATCGACGTCGGGATCGTCGATCAACGCATCGTATGATTTGTGCGCCATCGGGCTCGTCCCCCTGGGCTGGCATGGCGAAACGACCAGGTCAGACCCTGTTTGACAGACCTCTCCCCGAGTGGAGCGGGCGACGGGAATCGAACCCGCGTTGCAAGCTTGGGAAACCTGTGCCGTGCCCGCCGCCAGCCTGGGCCGGAGCGCTCCTGCCCACGTCAGCGGCGGTCCAGTGCCGACCGTTGGCTACCCGTCCGACCAGATGCCGACCGTTGCTACTGGCACGCGAATGGCACGCCGATGGCCGCTTGATCCGTAGTTAGATCTGGATCTTCCGTCGACGTCCGTGGGTGTCCATCCTGTCCGCTGACCTGGCGCGCTCCGTCCATGGGGGTCCGGCAGCGTCCACCCGTGTCCGTCGTCTCGGCTGTCGTCTTGGCTGTCAGCCGTGCCGCGGTGCGGGGGGATCAGGACAATCGGCACAACGGTTGCCCGGTCAGGTCGGCGATCAGCTCAAAGTCCTTGTCGCGATGCAGGAGCGTAAGCCCGGCAGCTTCCGCCGTCGCTGCGATCAGCAGATCGGGGATACTGGGAGCTCTGTGGTGGCCAGCCGCGGCCAACATGCCTTGGACCTCGTAGGCACGTCGGGTCACGGCGGTCGGCATGTCCCACTGAATGGCCATGCGCGCGAGCGGCAGGGTACCGAGAAGCCGGGTGTGTTCAGGGCCGTTGCGGGCCGAATACCCCACTTCGAGCAGTGTGACCGCACATATGTGTACCAGACCTTGATCGACTCGCCGTGACCAGACAGGCTCGTCGGGATGGGTCGGTATGCGGACCATCGCCGACTTGTCGATGAGCCAGCCCTCGGTCACGACCAGGCACCGCGCATCACATCCTCGTCGGCAAGGTCCGAGATCAGCTCGTTGAGCTGTACCCAGTCCTCCCGTCCAAGGGGTGGACGCGCGTCGCGCGACGCTCGCTCGGCTTCGGCAGCAAGCATGCGGCGCAGATACTCGACGCGCGAGATCCCGGCGCGGGCAGCGGCGGCGTCGAGCTCGGCAAGAACCACATCGGGCACGTCGCGGACGAGGACGTCGGCCATGGGCGTCACCTCACACGTTTGATATCGGATTCCCCATCTATGATAGCACGATCAGTTACGTGAGACGATCATCAAGCGGCTCTGGTGCGGCACGCCACGGGTTCCCGTGTGCGCGGCGTTTGGCTGTCCAGGCCTGGAGGAGTCCTCGCCCGGGTTGGCGGTCCATCTGTCGTGGAGCGTGACATGTCAACTACACTGTCAAACGATCTAGTGTCCTGC
>NZ_CAAAFR010000027.1:36577-45484 GCF_900634745.1 Protofrankia symbiont of Coriaria ruscifolia | reverse complement strand
CTAGAGCCTCGCATCTTGATCGACTGTAGGACTCTGACGCGAAGATTCCCGAACCGGTCGCTGGTAGCTGGGCGCGCGGAGCTTCGTCGAGGGCGGGCCGGTGGCGGTCCGCGGGGGTCGGGTCGCGGCCGCGGGCCGGGAGACGATCGGCCGTGTGATCGGGGACTGGATGGTGCCGGTCAGCCGGGTCGCCGGCGCGGCCGGGGTGTCCTGGCACACGGCCCACCAGGGGTTCGTCGAGATCGCGGAGGCGGCCGGGATTGTTGTCACCGGCCCCGGTGACGGCGACACCGTCGGCCCCGACTCCAACGACGCCAACGACGCGGCCGACGCGGCCGTGGGGCCGGTGGCGTCCCCCCGGTCGCGGTCGGGTCGGTCGGTGTCCGGCCCGATGCCGCTGGTCGGGGTGCTCGGTCTCGATGACCACCGCCGTGGCCGGCCCCGCTACCACCGTGACCCGGACACCGGGGGCTGGGTCGACGACGCCGACCGCTGGGCGAGCGTGTTCGTCGACTCCGGCGGCGGCCACGGCCTGCTCGGTCAGGTCGAGAGCCGCACCGCCACCGCCACCGCTGACTGGATCCGAGCCCAGCCGACCGGCTGGCGGGACAACGTGTGGGCGGTGACGATCGACATGTCGCCGGTTTACAAGGCCGCCGCCCGTGCCGCGCTGCCACACGCCCTCCTCGCGGTCGACCCGTTCCACCTGGTCCACCTGGCGAACAAGACGATCGGCGACGTCCGCCGCCGGGTCACACACGCCCGGTATGGCCGCCGTGGCCGGGCCGACGACCCCGAATACAAGATCCGTAACCTGCTCGTCCGGGCCGAGGAGTCCCTGTCCCCGGCCGTGGCCGGCTGCTGTGCACGCTGGCCGATCTCGATGACGCCGGCCGTCAGTTCACCGCCGCCTGGCGCGCCAAGGAACACCTACGCGACGTCTTGCGTCTGTCTCCCCGCCACACCGGCCGCCCGGCCAGCCGCGGCGCCATAGCCGACGCCCTGACCAGGGTGTTCGTCCACTGCGCCACCGTCGGCGCCACCGTCGGTGAGGTCGTCACCCTCGCCGAGACGATCTCCACCTGGCGCGTCGAGATCACAGACGCCGTCCAACACGGCCTGTCGAACGCCAGCGCCGAAGGCGTCAACCGGCTGATCAAACTTGTCTACCACGCCGCGTTCGGCCTGCGCAACGTCACCAACCAGCAACGCCGGGCCCGCTACGCCGCCTCCCGATCCACCCGACCAGCCTGGCCACACAGCGTCATCACCACCCAGGCGAGTCCCGTGATCGCCTGATTACAGTTTCCGGCCAACCGCGAAGAGCCTGATATCGCTGGGGAGTTTCGAGACCAAACGCGAGGCTGACCGGGCGCTCGCGGCGGCCGAGACGGACCAGGCGCGCGGCACGTGGACCGACCCGTCAACGGGGAAACAGCGCTTCGGCGAGTTCGCCGAGCACTGGATGCGGACACGCACGCTGCGTCCGATGACCCGCACCGCTCTATGAGCGGCAGCTCCGGCTACGCATCCTGCCGACGTTCAAAAATCTCGCCGTAGCCGAGATCACGCCAAAGATCGTCCGCGAATGGTATTCGGGGCTGATGGCGGAAGCCACGAAGAACGGACGCGGCGTGGTGACGGTGGAAACCACCTACCGGCTTCTCCGCGCGATTCTGACGACAGCAGTTGAGGACGGGCTGATCCCCAAGAACCCGTGCCGGATCAAAGGCGCCGGCACCGTCCGTGACGCTCCTCGCCCAGAGATCACGGTCCAGCAGCTCTGGAGGCTCGTTGACACCGTACCCGAGCGGTACGCGGCGCTCGTTCTCCTGGCCTCGGCAACGGCGCTGCGCTCGGGGGAACTCTCCGCGCTGCGCCGGCGGAACGTCGACCTGCACCGGCGGACGATCCGCATCGACCCGGACGAGGGGCAGTATGTCGAACCCGGCGGTGGAGAGAAGCCGTTCTTCGGACCGCCCAAGTCCGACGCGGGCGCACGCACGATCGCGATCCCGGATGCCATCCTCGGCCGTCTTGCCGTCCACATGGCGCAGCACGCCCAACCCGGCCCGGACGGGCTCCTGTTCACGACCAAGGACGGAAACCCCGTCAGTCGACACAACCGCTCGTGGTGGCGGCGGGCATGCCGAATCGTCGGTGTCGACGAAGAAGCCCACCTGCACGACTGCCGGCACGCCGGGCTGACGCTCGCCGCACAGTCCGGCGCCACCCTGCGCGAACTGATGGCGCTCGGCGGACACTCGACCCCGCGCGCCGCGCTGATCTACCAACGCGCCACCCGAGAGCGAGCGTCCGAAGTCGCACGGGGCATGTCGGCTCGTCTGGCGAAGGGCGACCCCCGACCGCCGCCCGCCGCCCGCCGCTGGACGTGACCCCGCGCCAGTCCTGATGACACATCCGCCACTACTGGCACGTGAATGGCACAAGGGCGCGAAAGACAACCTCAGCCATAGAAACGTGGGGGTTCCAGGGCTCGGCCCCCTGGGCTGGCATAAGCGAAACGAGCAGGTCCGGCCCCTGCCGGACGCGGCCCGCCCCGAGTGGAGCGGGCGACGGGAATCGAACCCGCGTTGCAAGCTTGGGAAGCTCGTGTTCTGCCTCTGAACTACGCCCGCGTAGTACCAGAAGCATCCTACAGGCCCGCGCAGGCAAGGGATGGCGAGGCCCCGCCAGTCGGTCGGTCAGGCAGTCGGTCAGGCAGTCGGCCGGCACCACGGGATCGCGGCGGACCGCCGGGCTCGATCAGCGCCCCGGTCCGGATCACGGCAACCGGATCATGACAAAAAGGGCGGGACCGATGCGATTGCCGACCACGCCGGCTGCTCGTGTTCACCGGTATCGGCCCGACACGCGTCGACACAAGACGGACGACACACAGCACATCCGTCTGGACTACCCGACTCTCATCAGCAAAGAGATCTTTTACTACCCTCCGGGATCGATGCGCTACTCCAAGCGCACGTCCGGGAGGAACACGTGCAGTTTCGCAAGACCATCATCTCGCTGGCAGCCGGCGCCCTGCTCCTTGTCGGCACCACATCCGCTTCTGCCGCACCCGCGTCCACGACCGACGACAGCCAAACCAGAATTGGTTCGGCGACCGGACACACACCGCCGAACCAATGTTCGGCGGCCGACTTCCGCGGCGACTCGCGTCTCGGACCCAAGCAACTGCCGATCTTCGGTGAGGTGGGCCGGGAGCTGTCCCATTACGAGCGGACCGGTGACCAGCCGATCCAGCAGTTCCTGGACACCTGGTGGGACCCGTCCGCCCAATCAGGCCAGGGAGGCTGGCAGTATCCGCCGAAGGACGGATATCTGATCAATGCGGACGGCACCCCCAGGAGAGCGGTGACACCACTGAACCCGGGGCTGGAGTTCGACCGGTTCGGCAACCCGACCGGCAACTTCGCCTCCCCGCAGGACACGAAATACGCTGCCCGGGCCATCCCACCGTCCAACCTGGACTCCACGACGGACCCGGGTAGCTGCAACTACCACGCCTACCGCGTGCTGCAGACGTTCTCCGTCTACAGCGGAACCATCCGCCCGTGGTTCGACCAACCCGGCTACGGACAGCAGTACCAGGTGGTCAGCGCCCTCATCCCAGGAGCTCCGGTCTTCGATCCGGATACCGACGCGCTGCCCATACAGTGGCTGCTCGACAACAAATTCGTCTGTTCGACAACGGATCTCGCCAACCACTGCCCGTGACAAGATGACGGGACGGTCCGGCTGACAGCCGCACCAAGCTCGGCGAACGGTAGCGTCCTGGGACGTGTTGTTGTCTGACCGGGACATCCGAGCCGAGATCGCCGCGGGACGCGTCCGCCTGGAACCGTACGATCCGGTTCTTGTCCAACCCAGCAGCATCGACCTACGGCTCGACCGGTGGTTCCGGGTGTTCCAGAACCACCGGTACAGCCACATCGACCCCGCTATCGAGCAGGAGGACCTCACCGAACTCATCGCGCCGGACACCGACGAGCCGTTCGTCCTGCATCCCGGAGAGTTCGTCCTCGGCTCGACCCTCGAGATCGTCACCCTGCCGGACGATCTCGCCGGCCGGTTGGAGGGCAAGTCCAGCCTCGGACGCCTCGGCCTGCTCACGCACTCGACCGCGGGCTTCATCGACCCGGGTTTCTCCGGCCACGTCACCCTTGAGCTGTCGAACGTGGCCACCCTGCCCATCAAGATCTGGCCAGGCATGAAGATCGGCCAGCTGTGCCTGTTCCGGCTCTCCTCACCCGCGACGCACCCCTACGGCTCTGCCGTCTACGGCTCGCGCTACCAGGGCCAGCGCGGTCCCACGCCCTCTCGCGCCTACCGAGACTTCACCCGCGCCGCCGTTTCTCCGGACGACCGCGACTCCGCGCAGTGACGCCCGTACAGCGGCACCCGCATGAGCATGGGCGGGCCAGATCAGGTCGGGTGGGGTCGGGTCGGGGCAGATCGGACCAGGTCGGGTCGCGCGGATATGCGCCAGGCCCCACGGGCACGTGCGGGCGAGCCGGTCACCTCACTGGTTTATGCGGAAGCGCACCGGTTGTCGTCCGTGCGGCTGGCTGGGCGGCGGCCAGGATGGCGGCGGCGGCACGGCGCAGCACACCGGCTGCTCCACGGACACCCGCACCTGTTCACCATGGTGGACGATGACGGTCGGATCGCCGCGCAGCAGCACATAGGACGCGGTGGAGTCGGTGACCTCGACCCGCAGCCGCCGTCCCTGCCGGGACAGCACGAACGCGAGCCGGCTGATCCCCTCCGGCACGCGCGGCGTGAACGACAACGTCCCCCCGATGTCACGTAGCCCACCGAACCCCTCGACCAGCGCGATCCAGCTTCCCGCGAGCGAGGCGATGTGCAGACCGTCCACGGCCCGGTTCTGCAGGTCGCGCAGGTCCGTCAGCGCAGCCTCACGCAGGTAGTCGTGGGCGAGCCCGAGATGGCCGACCTCGGCCGCCATCACCGCCTGGCAGCACGCCGACAACGACGAGTCGCGGACGGTCATGGCCTCGTAGTAGGCGAAGTTGCGGGCCTTCTGCTCCTCGGTGAACGCCTCCCCCCGGCGCTGCATCGCCAGCACCAGATCGGCCTGTTTGACGACCTGCTTGCGGTACAGGTCGAAGTACGGGAAGTGCAGCAACATGGGGTACTGGTCGGGACGCGTGTGCTCGAAGTCCCACACCTGGTGACGGGTGAACCCCTCGGACTGCGGATGCACGCCCAGCTTCTCGTCGAACGGGATGTACATGTCCTCGGCCGCGTCACGCCAGGAGGCGGTCTCCTCCGCGTCCACGCCGAGTTCACGCGCCTTGTCCGGATGCCGCCGGACCGCGTTCGCCGCCTCGACCAGGTTCTGCTGCGCCATCAGGTTCGTGTAGACGTTGTTGTCCGCGACCGCGCTGTACTCGTCCGGTCCGGTCACGCCGTCGATGTTGAAGTCGCCGTCGAGGTCGTGGTGGCCGAGGGAACGCCACAACCGGGCGGTGTCGACGAGCAGTTCCAGGCCGACATCGCGTTCGAAGTCGTCGTCCCCGGTCACGCGGACGTACCGGACGACCGCGTCCGCGATGTCGGCGTTGATGTGGAACGCCGCCGTGCCGGCCGGCCAGTACCCCGAGCACTCCTCGCCGTGAATCGTCCGCCAGGGGAACGCCGCACCGGAGAAGCCGAGTGTGCGGGCCCGTTCACGGGCCATGGGCAGGGTGGTCTGACGCCACCGCAGGGCGTCCGCCGCCGCGTGCGGAGCAGTGTAGGTGAGCACCGGCAGGACATAGCCCTCGGTGTCCCAGAAGGCGTGACCGTCGTAGCCGGGACCGGTCAGCCCCTTGGCCGGGATCGACCGGCGCTCGGCCCGCGCACCCGCCTGCAGGACGTGGAACAGGGCGAACCGGACAGCCTGCTGCACCTCGGCGTCACCGTCGACCTCGACGTCGGCCCGCGCCCAGAAGTCGTCGAGGTACGCCTGCTGCTCGGCGAGCAGGCCCTCCCAGCCGGTCTGCCGGGCGGCGGTCAGCGCGGCGGCGGCCTGGTCCCGCAGCGCCGGCAGGGATCGCTGTTCCGACCAGCCGTAGGCGATGAACTTGACCATCCGCAACGTGCTGCCGGCGTCCAGCACAGCCGTTACGGTGATCCGGCAGGAGTCCTCGTCGCTTTCGGCGGTGACCCCCAGCCCGGGCAGCGGGTCAATCACATGATCCATCGCCGTGGCGACCCTGATGCCGCTGTGCCGCGTCCTGTGCACCAGCTCCGCGTAGGCGCCGTGACTGCCGTTCCACTCCCCCTGCAGCGGCGCCTCCAGGACGGCAGCCGCCCGCGGGTCCACGCTCTGCGGCGGCATCTGCTCGTTGGCGACCAGCTCGGACTGGACCACCAGCCGCGCCGGGGCGTCGAGCGGCTCGACCTCGTAGCAGATCGCCGCCATGGCCCGCTGGACGAAGGACACCAGGCGTACCGCCGACACCCGGATCGCCTGACCGGCCGGCGACACCCACTCGGCCGTGCGCCTGAGCACGCCCGCGCGGAAGTCCAGCACCCGTTCGTGTGACCGCAGATCCCCGTAGCGGACGTCGAAGGGTTCATCGTCCACCAGCAGGCGGATGAGCTTGCCGTTGGTGACGTTGATGACCGTCTGGCCGGACTCCGGGTAACCGTATCCGGCTTCGGCGTACGGCAGCGGCCGCAGCTCGTGAACGGAGTTGAGATAGGTCCCGGGCAGGGCGTGCGGCTCGCCCTCGTCCAGGTTCGCCCGAAGACCGACATGCCCGTTGGACAGCGCGAACAGCGACTCCGAGCGGGCCAGCAGCTGCGGGTCGAGACCGCACTCACGCAAATACCACGGCTCGACCGGGAACGACACGTTACCGATCACGAAAGGCTTCCGTTGCCTACCGCCGCACAACCGGCCCGGTCACCGCCGGCACCGTCACCATCGTGCCCGCCCGGGTCGAGCAGGACGGCCAGATCAGGGACGGTGATGTCCGCTCCGTGTGCGACCAGGGCATCAGCGTGCCCGACCCGGTCGACACCGACCACGAAGCCGAAACCGCCGGCACGGCCCGCCTCGACCCCGGCGAGCGCGTCCTCGAACACCGCCGACCGCGAGGGCGGGGTACGCAGCGCCCTCGCCGCGGCAAGGTAGGTGTCCGGCGCCGGCTTGCCCGCCAGGTGCTCGCGCGCCGCGACCACACCGTCGATCCGGACGGGCAGCAGACAGCCGATGCCGGCGTCGGCGAGGACCTGCGCGCAGTTCGCGCTCGACGACACGACCGCCCGCCCGATCCCCGCGGCCGCCAGCGCACGCAGGTACCGTACGGACCCCGGGTATGCGGCGATTCCACCCTCGCGGAGCCTGGCCACCACGATCTCGTTCTTACGGTTTCCCAGACCGTGTACGGTCTGGGCCGACGGCGGATCCCCCGGACTGCCCTCGGGCAGTTCGACATGCCGGGATGCGAGGAACGACCGGATGCCGTCCGCCCGCGGCTTGCCGTCCACGTAGGTGGGATAGTCATCGTGGACACTGAACGGGACGAACGAGTCACCCCTGCGCCGTGCCCGCTGTTCGAGGAAGGCGTCGAACATCTCCTTCCAAGCCGCGGCGTGGACGGCGGCCGTCGGGGTCAGCACACCGTCCAGGTCGAACAGGCATGCCTTGATCTGTTCGGGTAGTCCGAGCATCCATCCTCTCCTCCCGAGGGTGCCTGCGACGTCCTACTACCCGCACCGCCCCTGCCTGACCACGCAACGGTCGGGATAACGTCCCACGCACGGCCAGAACCCGGCTGAGCCGGGGAAAGGAGCCAGCGTCCGTGCCAACAGTCAGCCGCGGAAGCCGTCCCATGAAGACCAACGAAGCCGAGGTCGACGGGCACGGCGACGGCATCGACGCGATCTCTGCGGTGTCGGCGGTGTCGGCGCCTGCGGCGCGGGTATCCCCGCGTCCGTCGCGGCTGACGCGTCCCTCGCGGACGGGTCTGTCTGCGTTGCCGGCGTGGGACCGCCCGTGGGTGCCGCCCGCGGCTGCCGCTCTGGTGTTCGTCGCGGGACTCATCGACATCCTCTCCGCGGTGACGCCTGGATGGCGCAGCCGTCTCGACATGATCCGGCAGATCCTGCCCGGAGCGGTCTCGCAGCAGGCTGCGGCGTTCACGGTCGTGGTCGGGCTCTTCCTGTTGCTCCTGGCAGGAGGTCTGCGCCGGCGCAAGCGCCGCGCCTGGCACGGTGTGGTGGCGCTGCTCGCGGCGAGCATCGTCCTGCACGTGGTCAAGGGCCTTGACTACGAGGAGGCGGTCGCCTCTGCCGTACTCGTCGTCGGCCTGCTGCTGGCTCGAGGGGAGTTCCAGGCCAAGGGGGATCCGACCACCCGGTGGCGGGCGCTGTGGGTCGGGATGATCCTCGCCACCGCTTCGGTCACGGTCGGTTTGCTCCTGCTGCAGGTAGGCGGCGGGCGCCTGCTCGGGGCCCATCCGTTGTCCGCCCAGTTCATGCACGTCGTGGAGGGGCTGATCGGCGTCCACGGACCGCTGCGGTTCTCCTCCGAGCGGGTCTCAGACCTCGTAACCCGGACGCTGCTCACAATGGGCCTGCTCACGACCATCGCTGTCGTCTACCTCGCGCTGCGGCCTCCACAACCGCAACCGAAGCTGTCCGACGATGACATCGCCGGCATGCGTGCGCTGTTGGCATGCCACGGTGACGCCGACTCGCTGGGCTACTTCGCTCTTCGCTCCGACAAGACCGTCGTCTGGTCGGCGACGGGAAAGGCCTGCGTCCCATACCGCGTGGTGTCCGGGGTGATGCTGGCCAGCGGCGATCCGCTCGGTGACAACGAGGCATGGCCGGGCGCGATCCGTGAGTTCCTCCGGATCGCCGCCGAAC
>NZ_CAAAFR010000027.1:0-35941 GCF_900634745.1 Protofrankia symbiont of Coriaria ruscifolia | reverse complement strand
CGAGGCATGGCCGGGCGCGATCCGTGAGTTCCTCCGGATCGCCGCCGAACATGCCTGGATACCAGCGGTGATCGGCTGCTCCGAAACAGGTGGAAAGGCGTGGGAACGCGCCGGCCTGTCCGTGCTGGAGTTCGGTGACGAAGCCATCATCGACGTGCGGACCTTCACGCTTGAAGGTCGCGACATGCGCAACGTCCGGCAGGCTGTCGGCCGGGTCGAACGCGCCGGCTATACCTACCGGGCCCTGCGGATGCGTGACCTGCCCGCCGAGGAGCGGACCCGGTTGAAGGCGCAGGCCGCGGCGTGGCGCGGTACCGAGACCGAACGCGGCTTCTCCATGGCGCTCGGCCGGATCGGTGCACCTGCCGACGACGGCTGCGTCGTGCTCATGGCCTTCGACCGCGGCGGGGACGACCCGGCGGGCGGTGGCGGATGCGAGCCACAGCTGCGTGCGCTGCTGCACTTCGTCCCGTGGGGGAGCCGGGGCCTGTCCCTGGACCTGATGGTGCGCGACCGCAACGCCGACAACGGGCTGAACGACTTTCTGATCGTCTCGGCGCTGCGGGCGGCGGGCGGACTCGGGGTGGACCGCCTGTCGCTGAACTTCGCGTTCTTCCGGTCCGCGCTGGAACGCGGGCAGCGGCTCGGCGCGGGCCCGGTCACCCGCTGTTTCCGGAAGCTGCTGGTCTTCCTCTCGCGCTGGTTCCAGATCGACAGCCTCTACCGGTTCAACGCGAAGTTCCGACCGGCCTGGTCACCCCGCTACATCTGTTTTCCCGCGAACCGGAATCTTCCACGCATCGCGCTGGCCATGCTGGAAGCCGAGGCTTTCCTGAGCTGGCCGCGGCTGACGATGCGGCCCGCCGCGCACCGGCTACGGCGGCTCGTCCGTCCGGCCAGCGCCTGCGATCGTAGGTAAAAACCGCCGCCCCTACAACAGCGGAACCTGTAGGTGGAAACCCGTCGTCACCGCAGCGGTTTCCACCTACAGGTTTGTCGCGGGCCCAGGTCAGGGGCCGTCAGTACCAACCGGGACGACCGGCGTGGCCAGGGAGCGGGCCAGCAGCTGGGACACGTCGAGCACCTCGATGCCCTCCTTCGCCCCGCCGGACTGCTTCTTCTCAGTCACGGCGTCGGTGAGCATGACGATGCAGAACGGGCAGGCGGTGGAGACGATGTCCGGGTCGAGGGCGAGCGCCTCGTCCACCCGCTCGACATTGACCCGCTTTCCGATCTTCTCCTCCATCCACATCCGGGCCCCGCCGGCGCCGCAGCAGAAGCCGCGTTCCTTGCAGCGGTGCATCTCCTGGCTGCGGACGCCGGGGATGCTGCCGAGGATCTCCCGGGGCGGGGTGTAGACCTCGTTGTGCCGGCCGAGGAAGCAGGGGTCGTGGTAGGTGACCGAGGAGTCCACGGGCTGGACGGGGACGAGCCTGCCCTCGTCGACGAGCCTGCCGAGCAGCTGGGTGTGGTGGATGACCTCGTACGCGCCGCCGAGCGCGGGGTACTCGTTCGCCAGGCTGTTGAAGCAGTGCGGGCAGGTAGCGACGATCTTCTTGGTGGCTGCGGCGTTGAGGACCTCGATGTTGGCCTTGGCCAGCTCCTGGAAGAGGTACTCGTTGCCGAGCCGGCGGGCGGGGTCACCGGTGCAGGTCTCGCCGGAACCGAGGATGGCGAAGGAGACGCCCGCGGTGTGCAGGAGTTCGGCGAAAGTCCGGGAGACCTTCTTGGCGCGGTCCTCGATGGCGCCGGCGCAACCCACCCAGTACAGGTATTCCACGTCGTCCGGGATGGTCTCACCCTCGTCGAGCACCCGGACCTCGAACGGCAGGCCCTCGGTCCACTCGGTACGGGCCCGGGGCGAGACACCCCACGGGTTGCCGTTGTTCTCCAGGTTGCGCAGCATCACCCCGGCCTCGCTGGGGAACGCCGATTCGATCATTACCTGGTAACGGCGCATGTCGACGATGTGGTCGACGTGCTCGATGTCGACCGGGCACTGCTCCACACACGCGCCGCAGTTGGTGCACGACCACAGGACGTCGGGGTCGATGACCCCGCCCTCGGCCTCGGTGCCGACCAGTGGACGGTCAGCCTGCGGCTGGCCGGGCTCGGGAACCCGCCCGAAACCGGACTCGGGGACGTGGTGGACGGCGTGCTTGCTCGAGGCGTCCTCGGAGACACCGGTGACCGCCTTCGACGCCTCCTCTCCGTCAGCGGCTCCCTTGGCGGCGAGCAGGTACGGCGCCTTGGCGAACAGGTGGTCGCGAAGATCCATGATCAGAAGCTTCGGCGACAGCGGCTTGCCGGTGTTCCAGGCAGGGCACTGGCTCTGGCAGCGTCCGCACTCGGTGCAGGTGGAGAAGTCGAGCATCGCCTTCCAGGAGAAGTCCTCGACCTTGCCGACGCCCACGATCGGCTCGTCGGCCTCCATCAGGCTTTCGATGTCGGGGGTGGTACCCAGCGGACCGAGCGCCTTGGGCTCACGCTTGAGGATGACGTTGATCGGCGCCAGGAAGATGTGCAGGTGCTTGGAGTAGGCGACCAGCACCAGGAAGCCCATGATGATGGCGATGTTGAGCAGCAGGAAGACCGTCTCGATGTGCTCGTTGGTCTCGGTCGAGAAGGCGTCGAGCGGACGGCTGACCAGATAGGAGGCAAACGCCCACCTCGTGTCGCCCTGCGGGTGCGTGCCGGCGTTGAACTGGGCGCCGCGCAGGATCAGGAGCGTGACCATCACCGAGGTGATCATCCCGAGGATGACCCAGGCCGGACCGGTGTGCGACCCGTAGAACCGCGACTTGCGTTCGAGCCGGGCGGGCGCGTTGCGCAGCCGGATGATCGTGAAGGCCAGCAGCCCCGCGAGGACCCCGACAGTGAAGAAGTCCTCGACGAAACCGACAGCGGCCCAGTGTCCGAACAGTGGGATGTGGAAGTTGTGATCGAACAGTGCGCCGAACGCCTCGATGACGGTCAGCATGAGGATCGTGAAACCCCAGAAGGTGAAGGCGTGTGCGAGCCCGGGGACCGTCCAGGTCAGCAGCTTCCGCTGAGCACCGACCTCGCTGATCTCACTCCACAGGCGCTGGCCCACCCCGTCGAGCCGGCCGGAAGCGGGCTGGCCCTGGCGGATGAGCCTGAACAGCCAGTAGAACCGACGTCCGGCCACCGCGAGAGCGACAACGGCGATCACTCCGCCGATAGCAAGTCTCACACATCCTCCAGTTACTCCTACCGACAGTGGGAGCGTATCGCTACCCATCGGTAACTTGCACGCCGAACCAGCCCACCACCTCCGCCTCCAGAGAGCCAAAGGTAGCGCGATCATGTTCCTTTCGCGACACCGGAGGCCCAAGCCTCCGGGTCACTCAGGAGTCCATAACAAGACTGTTTCATCCCTTTGCGTCCCCACCCTCCTCCTTGCGCCGACCACGCGCAGCTAGTAAGAGGTCCAGACAGCGCCGACCGGCGCTGCCGACCAAAGAGCGGGCCCGTCCGATCATCCGGCTCAGAAGGGGACCAACGTCCCGTCAGTCCCGGGAAATTTGGACCGATTATGGGATTCCCTTGTCCGGAGGAGCGCTCCGGTTGCACCATCAGTGCAGCCCGTAACATGTCTGCGCCCTGTCGCACCGGCAGGGCGACGACCGCTGAAGACTCAGGCTCCGGACCACGACCTCACGATCCACGGTGGACATGATGGCGAGTACGACGAAGAGCCCGATCGGGAGCAGCAGCCCGCTGCGCAGCCACACCCGCGACCGTCCCGGCCATTCCCTGCACATGGCCTACCGGCGGGCCCGGGAACAGCACGCACAGATGCGCCGTGAGCGCCTCGCCTACACCGTGCCCCGTGCCGCGCTACGGGCGTTCCCCATCGCGGTGGTGTTCGCCGTGCTGGTCGCATCGGGCCTGCGCCTGCCCATGTCCATCGCCGTGGCCGCGTACCTGGTGATCCAGCTCGGCTGGCCGTTGCTCGTGATCGGTCGTTCGTTCGACCCGGTGCCCGAGATCGAGGCGCTGCGCGAAGGCGCCGAATCCGAGCGTAAGACAGCTCGTACGGTCAACAGATTGCGCCGGTACGGCTACGTGGTCATGCATGACCGTCGCGTGCCCCATTCCGAGGCGAGCATCGGACACCTGCTGGTCGGGCCGGGCGGCGTCATGGTGATGAAAAGTGACGCCTCCACCGGTACGGTCCGCTACTCCAAGGATGGAGCGAAGGTCGACGGACAGTCGCTCAAAAAGCCTCTCGACCTGACCAAGTGGCTCGGGGAGGAGGTAAACACCCGGACCCGCGACGCCCTACCAATGGTCAAAGCGCCGGTCCGACCGATCCTGGTCATGGTCGAGGCAGGCGTCCTGTGGAGCGACGGGAAGATCGACGGTGTGACCCTCATCAGCCTGAGGGATCTCGTGTCCTATGTCCGCGGCCGGCCGGATCGGCTCAACCCGGCCGAGGTGACAAAGGTGGTCGCCGTCCTCCAGCGCCTGTTCCCACCGTATTCGGCCAACCAGCTTGCCGATCATGTCACCCTCGACCGCGACCAGTGGCTCACCCTGATGGACGCGCTGCGCACCATCCTGGAGCGCGACGGGGACGCGACCGGCATGCTCGACCGGCTCACCCGAATCGAGAACGATCTCGCGCGGATCGCCGAGCCGGGCGTCCGGTCCGGCATCCCGGGAGTACGTACCGACGGCGACGGTGATAGCGACGATCTGATCAACGAACTCACGGGCGGAGTCGGCACACCCGGGCAGAGTTCCGCGGACGACCCGTCAACGGATCGACGGCGAGGACGCATACTGGCTGCGGTCCGCCCGCCGCGGCCGGCTGCGAACCGACCGGCAGGTGACTCCGCGGCCGACGGCCGGGACGACGGCAGCCCGGACACCGACAGCCCCGACGACGGGCCGGACCGGGCACCACGCGGCCCCGCAGGGCCGTCCAGCGCCTGAACAGGACACACAGTAGCCGCGTGCTCTCATAACGGGTCTGAAGTAGCTGTCCCAGTAACTTCAATGACCAAGGCCGGCGGGGCACCCCGTCGGCCTTAGCCATGCCCGCAGTTGCTCGGTGCACTCGAGCTATCAGATCTCCGCAAAAAAACTGAGCCTCGAAGGCTCATGTTTGACTGTAGAGACAGTATTATTGGATCCTGAGCCGGAAGGACTCAACTACTACACGAACGGTCCACCCGGCATCCCGACGGAAGCCGGGCAACCAGACCATCCTGATTCGAAAGGCGCACAGACATGGCACGAGCGGTCGGCATCGACCTCGGCACCACGAACTCCGTCGTGAGCGTGCTCGAGGGCGGCGAACCCACGGTGATCGCCAATGCCGAGGGCTCGCGGACGACTCCATCCGTCGTCGCCTTCGCCAAGAACGGCGAAGTCCTGGTCGGCGAGGTCGCGAAGCGGCAGGCGGTCACCAATGTCGAACGGACCATCCGGTCGGTCAAACGCCACATGGGCACCGACTGGAAGATGAAGGTCGACACCAAGGACTTCACCCCACAGCAGATCAGCGCGTTCATCCTGCAGAAGCTCAAGCGGGACGCCGAGTCCTACCTCGGCGAGACCGTGGCCGACGCGGTCATCACCGTGCCCGCCTACTTCGACGACGCGCAGCGCCAGGCCACCACCGAAGCCGGCACCATCGCCGGGCTGAACGTACTGCGGATCGTCAACGAACCCACTGCGGCCGCCCTCGCCTACGGCCTGGACAAGGGCGAGAAGGAGCAGACGATCCTGGTCTTCGACCTCGGCGGTGGCACGTTCGACGTGTCCCTGCTGGAGATCGGCGACGGCGTCGTCGAGGTCAAGTCGACCTCCGGGGACACCCATCTCGGCGGCGACGACTGGGACCAGCGCGTCACCGACCATCTGATCAAGACCTTCAACGGTCAGCACGGCGTCGACCTCGGCAAGGACAAGATGGCCTTGCAGCGCCTGCGCGAAGCCGCCGAGAAAGCCAAGATCGAACTTTCGCAGTCCAGCCAGACGAGCATCAACCTGCCCTACATCACCGCCTCGGCCGAAGGGCCGCTGCACCTCGACGTCACCCTGACCCGCTCGGAGTTCCAGCGGATGACCCAGGACCTGATCGACCGCTGCAAGCACCCCTTCCAGCAGGCCGTCAAGGACGCGGGGGTCAAGGTCAGTGACATCGACCATGTCGTGCTCGTCGGCGGATCCACCCGCATGCCGGCCGTGGTCGACCTCGTCCGCGAACTCACCGGCGGCAAGGAGCCGAACAAGGGTGTCAACCCCGACGAGGTCGTCGCCGTCGGCGCGTCCCTGCAGGCCGGCGTCCTCAAGGGCGAGGTCAAGGACGTCCTCCTGCTCGACGTCACCCCGCTCTCCCTGGGTATCGAGACCAAGGGCGGGATCATGACCAAACTCATCGAGCGCAACACCACCATCCCGACCAAGCGCTCGGAGATCTTCACCACCGCCGAGGACAGCCAGCCGTCCGTGCAGATCCAGGTCTTCCAGGGCGAGCGCGAGATGGCCACGTACAACAAGAAGCTCGGCATGTTCGAGCTCACCGGCCTGCCGCCGGCGCCCCGCGGCATCCCGCAGATCGAGGTCACCTTCGACATCGACGCCAACGGCATCGTCCACGTCTCGGCCAAGGACCTCGGCACCGGCAAGGAACAGTCGATGACGATCACGGGCGGTTCGGCGCTGCCCAAGAATGACATCGACAATATGGTCCGCGACGCCGAGCAGTACGCCGAGGAGGACCGCAAGCGCCGTGAGGAGGCCGAGACCCGCAACCAGGGCGAGACCCTGGTGTACTCCACCGAGCGGTTCCTGGCCGAGAACGGCGACAAGATCGAAGCCGCGGTCAAGGCCGACGTGGAGGAGAAGCTGTCCGCCCTGCGGGCGGCGGTCGGCGGCACCGACATCGCGGCTATCCGCGACGCCACCACCGAGCTCGCCAAGGCCAGTTCCGTCATGGGCCAGTCGCTCTACGCGGACGCACAAGGCGCGGCCGGTACCACCCCGGGCGGCGCTGCGGGCGCGAACGCGGACGACGACGTGGTGGACGCCGAGATAGTGGACGAGGAGGAAAAGAAGTGACCTCGGCCCCCAACAGCGACTGGACGCAAGGCGTTCCCACGCCGGACGAACCAGTAATCGTCCGGGACAAGCGCCGCATAGATCCACAGAGCGGGCAGGTACGGGTGGACGCTGCGCGGGCGGAGACCAGCAACCCGGTCGGGGATACTTTCACGTCCCCGACCGGGGGTCCGCCGCATGACGCTGCGCCGACCGGGGAGGCCGACCTACTGGCACCGCTACGTCAGCAGGTCGCCGAGCGCACCAGCGACCTGCAGCGCCTCAAAGCCGAGTTCGACAACTACCGGCGTCGCGTCGAGCGCGACCGTCAGGTCATGGCCGAGCAGGCAACAGGCAGGCTGCTCTCAGCGCTGTTGCCGACCCTCGACGACATCGGCCGCGCCCGCGACCACGGTGACCTGGAAGGCCCGTTCAAGGCGGTGGCGGAGTCGCTGGAAAGCGCCCTCGAAACTGCCGGGCTCGAGCGGTTCGGCTCCCGCGGGGACGAGTTCGACCCGCTCGTCCACGATGCGCTCATGCACACGTACTCCTCCGAGGTGACCCGGTCGACCTGCGTCGACATCTTCCGGGCCGGTTATCGGCATGCCGGCCGCGTGCTGCGACCGGCCCAGGTCGCGGTCGCCGAGCCGGCGACCGCGGACACGGCGGGGAACGCCGGAGTGGGTCAGGACGCGGACGGCACGGCCACCGGGAGCGCGCCGGGAGCAGGAGGCGGCTCCGCGGAAGCCGTCGAGTAGTCAATGCCATCCGAGCTCTTGTCGAACAGCGTCCGCCTCGAGCGTCGGTAAACGACATGATGACGAAAGGAGGGGCGCCGTGAGTGTTCGTGACATGGTCGAAAAGGACTACTACGCCGCTCTCGGCGTGCCCAAGGACGCCTCGGCGACCGACATCAAGAAGGCATACCGCCGCCTCGCAGTTGAGCTGCACCCGGACAAGAATCCCGGCGACGCCAGGGCCGAGGCCCGCTTCAAGGAGGTCTCGGAGGCGTACGACGTGCTGTCGGACGAGTCCCGGCGGCGGGAGTACGACGAGGCTCGGGCGCTGTTCGCCGCGGGTGGCGTCCCCGGCGGTCATCCCGGTGGTTACGGCTACCAGCCGGGCGGGTTCGGGCCGCCCGGCGCGGGCTATCGTGGCGGATCCACCGCGTTCAACCTCGACGACCTGCTGGGTGGAGCAGGCGCCGGCGCTGGTCCCGGCGGCCTGGGGGGGCTGTTCGACAACCTGTTCCAGCGGTCGTCTACCGGCCCCGGCCGCGGGCCACGCCGCGGCGCCGACATCGCGGCCGAGGTCACGATCCCGTTCGAAAAGGCCCTGTCCGGTCTGGAGGCGACGGTTCGCCTGCCCGGCGCCGCAACCTGCCTCACCTGCGGGGGCCGCGGCGCCCGTCCGGGCACCACGCCGCGGACCTGCACGACGTGCCGGGGCCTGGGCGTGGTCTCGCGGTCGCAGGGGGGCTTTGCGTTGTCCGAGCCCTGTCGGGACTGTCTCGGCAAGGGGACAGTGATCGACTCTCCCTGCCCGGACTGCCTGGGCACCGGCCGTCGCGAGCGGGAGCAGCGGATCCGCATCCCACCAGGGGTCGCGGACGGTCAGCGGCTGCGGGTTCGGGGACGCGGATCGCCGGGTGAGCGTGGTGGTCAGGCGGGCGATCTGGAAGTCACCGTTCACGTGCTGGCCCATCCGGTCTTCGACCGCGAGGGACAGAACCTGACGATCACGTTGCCGGTGACCTTCGTCGAGGCCGCCCTGGGCGCCTCGGTGAAGGTTCCGACGCTCGACGGCACCCCGCTGACGGTGAAGATTCCTTCCGGCACGTCGAGTGGACGGCGCCTGCGGGTACGTGGACGTGGAGTGCCGCGGGGCAGCGGAGGTCACGGTGACCTCATCGTGACCGTTGACGTCACGGTGCCAAAACCCTCGGATCTTTCCCCGAAGGCGCGTACAGCACTCCAGGAGTTCGCTCATGCCCATCCCGAAGATCCGCGCACCACGCTGATGGAACAGATGGAGGGCTGGTCATGAAATCACGACCGAGCCGCACAGCCGACCCGCCGCCGACGGGTCCGCCGGGGACGCCGGCAGCGCCGCGCCCCGGTCCCGCTCATGATGACGACACACCTGTATACGTGATCTCCATTGCCGCGCAGCTCGCCGGTATGCATCCCCAGACGCTGCGGGCCTACGACCGTCTCGGCCTGGTCACTCCCGGTCGTACGTCCGGACGTGGCCGGCGATACTCCGTGCGGGATGTCGCACTGCTACGCGAAGTACAGCGACTGTCCCAGGAGGAGGGGGTCAATCTCCAGGGAATCCATCGGATCCTGGAACTGGGTAGCCAGGTGATGGTGTTGCAGGCGCAGGTCCGTCAGTTGACCGAGGAACTGGCGACAGCTCGCGCCGAAGCCGAGCGCAGAGTCGCCGAGGCGCACAAGAGCCACCGGCGCGACCTTGTGCCCGTCGACCGCAGCGCGATAGTGGTCTGGCGGCCCGGCCCTCGCCGGTAGGTCGATTCGGCAACTATAGGTACAGCTGTAATAACTATAGGCAATAGGCCTCTGAAGGGCCCGTCATCGACAATCCGCGGCGAGGCCACCGAGAGGTGATCGTGGGGCGGATGACCCAAAGCCGGGGCGGGCGGCGCAGCACGGACCACCCGCCCCACAATCGACAGCCTTGCCACCGCCAAGGCTCGGGCATCAGCAATGCTCAGGGACCAGCAATGCTCAGGGACACTGCGTCGCGACACCTCGCATCACCGAAACTTAAGCGTGAACGACTCAACTATGCTGAGCGTTAAAAGAGATGGTACGACCAAAACGATCATCTTAGGACTCCGATGAACGCTGACCGCCTCACCGCTCGCTCGCAGGAAGCTCTGTCCTCCGCCGTCAGCCGCGCCACCGGTGACGGCTCACCGCTCGTCGACCCGCTGCACCTGCTGGTCGCCGTCCTGAGCCAGACCGGCGGGGTCGCGGTCGACCTGCTCAGGGCCGTCGGCGTACCCCTCGCCCAGGTACGCGCCCGCGCCGAAGCAGCGGTCAGCCGACTGCCGCACGCAACCGGTGCCAGCGTCGGCCCACCGCAGTTGTCCCGGCAGCTCATCACCGTCCTCGACAATGCCGAACGCCAGGCGAACCGGCTCGGCGACGAATACACCTCGGTCGAGCACCTGCTGGTCGCGCTCGCAGAAGAGGGCGGTGAGGCATCCCGGGTGCTCACCGAGTTCGGCGCGAACTCCGAAGCCCTGCGCGGCGCGTTCGACACCGTCCGCGGCGGCGTTCACCGGGTGACCAGCCGCGACCCCGAGGGCTCCTACCGCGCGCTGGACAAATACTCCGTGGACCTGACCGAGCAGGCCCGCGCCGGCAAGCTCGACCCGGTCATCGGACGCGACGCCGAGATCCGCCGCGTCGTGCAGGTCCTGTCCCGGCGGACGAAGAACAACCCGGTCCTCATCGGCGAACCCGGTGTCGGCAAGACCGCGATCGTCGAAGGGCTCGCGTTGCGGGTCGTCGCCGGTGACGTGCCGGAGTCCCTGCGCGGCCGGCGCATCGTCTCGCTCGACCTCGGTTCGATGGTGGCCGGGTCGAAGCTGCGGGGCGAGTTCGAGGAGCGGTTGCAGGCCGTCCTCAACGAGATCCGTTCCGCCGAGGGGCGGCTCATCACCTTCATCGACGAGTTGCATACCGTCGTCGGCGCGGGTGCCGCCGAAGGCGCCATGGACGCCGGCAACATGCTCAAGCCCATGCTCGCCCGCGGTGAGCTGCGCATGATCGGCGCCACCACCCTGAACGAGTACCGCACCCGCATCGAGAAGGACCCGGCTCTCGAACGCCGCTTCCAGCCGGTGCTGGTCGGTGAGCCGTCGACCGAGGACACCATCGGCATCCTGCGCGGGCTCAAGGAACGATACGAGGTGCATCACGGCGTCCGGATCACCGACGCCGCCCTCGTCGCCGCCGCCACCCTGTCCGACCGGTACGTCAGTGGGCGGTTCCTGCCAGACAAGGCCATCGACCTGGTGGACGAGGCCGCGTCCAGACTCCGGATGGAGATCGACAGCCGGCCGGTGGCGATCGACGAGCTGGAGCGCGCCGTCCGGCGCATCGAGATCGAGGACATGGCGCTGTCCAAGGAGAGCGACAGCGCGTCCAAGGAGCGCCGCGAGCGCCTACGGCGCGAGCTCACTGACAAGCGGGAGGAACTGTCCAGCCTGACCGCCCGCTGGCAGCGCGAGAAGAGCTCCATCGTCGAGGTGCAGAAGGTCAAGGAGGAGCTGGAGAACGCCGGGCGTGCCCTCGACCTCGCTGAACGGGATCTCGATCTGGCCAAAGCCGGTGAGCTGCGCTACGGCACGATCCCGACGTTGGAGAAGCGGCTTGCCGCGGCAACCGATGCGCTACCCGGCGCGGACGAGCCCGGCAGCGCCATGCTCAAGGAGGAGGTCGGCCCCGACGACGTCGCCGAGGTCGTCGCATCCTGGACGGGTATCCCCGCCGGCCGGCTCCTGGAAGGTGAGACCACCAAGCTGCTGCGCATGGAGGAGGAACTGCACGCCCGCGTAATCGGTCAGCACGCCGCGGTGCGGGCCGTTTCCGACGCCGTACGCCGCGCCCGCGCGGGCATCTCCGATCCCGACCGGCCGACCGGCTCGTTCCTGTTCCTGGGCCCGACCGGCGTCGGCAAGACGGAGCTGGCCAAGGCGCTGGCGGGCTTCCTGTTCGACGACGAACGCGCGGTGGTCCGCATCGACATGAGCGAATACGCCGAGAAGCATTCGGTGGCCCGGCTCATCGGCGCCCCGCCCGGCTACGTCGGATTCGAGTCCGGCGGGCAGCTCACCGAAGCGATCCGCCGCCGCCCCTACAGCGTGATCCTGCTGGACGAGGTGGAGAAGGCACACCCCGACGTCTTCGGCATCCTTCTTCAGGTGCTGGACGACGGACGCCTCACCGACGGGCAGGGCCGCACCGTGGACTTCCGCAGCACGATCGTGGTGCTGACGTCCAACCTCGGATCCCAGTTCATCGCGGACCCGACTCTGCCCCCGCAGGTACAGCGCGACTCGGTGATGGTCGCCGTGCGGGAGGCGTTCAAACCCGAGTTCCTCAACCGGCTCGACGACATCCTGATCTTTGATCAGCTCGACAAGGACGACCTGGCCCACATCGTCGATCTCCAGCTCGACCTGCTGCGCGCCCGGCTGACCGACCGACGGATCACCCTGACGGTCACCGACACCGCACGCTCCTGGCTTGCCGATGCCGGCTACGACCCGGTTTTCGGAGCGCGCCCGCTGCGCCGGCTCGTGCAGACCTCGATCGGCGACCCGCTCGCTCGGGAACTCCTGGCCGGCACCATCCGGGACGGCGACGACGCCGTCGTGGACGTCGCCCCGAACCGCCGCGGGTTGCTGGTCCGGAAAGCGTAGGCAAAAACCGTTACCACCCCAGCGAAAACCCCTCCCTGTCAGGCTCGGGTTAGACACTCTCACGGGTGCGAATTGGCTACAGAGGGCATGATCGGAGATTCTCGTATTCATGGAGCCAGAGTCACAGGAAGGTCTCGGCCGGTCCTCACCACCGAATCCGAGACAGAGCCGTTGTTCTTACAGGTGGGCTGGATCGCTGCGCTGATCATCACGGGTACGGGAAAATCGATCTCGGGTGTCTCGGTCAGCCGATGGGACTGCGATGCCGGCGAGCTCGTTTTACAGCTGTGAAGCTCGCCGAACTTGCGCCAGAACGGGTGGCCGTCGCCGTCGAACATCTGTTGCCAGAAGCCGCACCTGTCCGTCCGTTGAGGACGTTGCGCGAAGGTCGTAGCCACCGTTCGTGGGTGCTGGACTCGGGTCTTGGCCGTCTGGTCGGCAAGGTTGCGATGACCAACCGTACTGAGGTCGTGTTGCACCGGTTGGCCGAGCATCGGCGAGTGGCCGGTCTTGGGGTTCCCGTGCCGAACCTATTGGGGTTCACGCCATCGAGCGAGCTGGTTGGCGGACGCATGCTGATCGTTGCCGAGTACCTGGACGGCCAGGACGCCGAGGAAGCCTTCAGCTCGATGCCTGTGGATGCCATGGCCAGCGTGCTGCGTTCGACAGGTGCCGCACTCCGCCAGTTGCATCAGGTGTCGGTGCCGGCCTTTGGCGACGTGTACCTGCCGAACATCTTGGTGGACGCCCAAGGTCGGTTTCGTGCGCTGCTCGATCTGGAGCATGTTCGGTGGGTCGATCCGGCCATGGATTTCGTCAAGCCCGCCATGTGGATGTTCGAGGGACGGCCCGAATGGGCGGACGCCTTCGCAGACGGCTACGGCATTGCCAAGGCCCAACCACCGTGCTGGCCCGAACGTTTGTCGGTTGCGACCGGGCTGGAGTTGCTGACCGGCGTGGACTACTGGACGCGCGTCAGGGACGAGGCGATGCGAGAGGACTACCTGCGGCGTCTGCGGGCGTGGGTTCGATCGGATGGTGTGCGGCATGTCTGGTCCTCGGTGACGACGTGATCAGTCCCATCACCTCGTCGGCGTAGTCATCCCAGCCGTCACGGTCGACGCTGATCACGTGGAGACGCATCGGGGATGTCCTGGCCCAGCTCATCAGACGGTCCTGAGCGCATTCGATATGTGCGGCGCGGGCGTCGTCGTCGGAGTCGAAATCGTTGACGTACTTCGTCCAGCGCGGTCCTCGGGTCATGCGCGTGGATTCCACGCACCGCGCACGGATTCGGTCGGTCGGGACGTGCAGCACGACGAGCCATAAGCCCGCAATGGCCAGGCGGTGTTCGATTTCCAACGCTGCCTGACGGGATACCGGTAGTTGGTAGATCGGTATGTCGAACCCGAGTCCCTCCATGACGCAAGTGGGCGTCCAGGCGTGCGCAAACCGGTGGTCGGTCAGGCCGCTGTCCTGGAAGCGTCGGTCGAGGTCTTCCAGAAACGCGGTCAGGTTGCCTAACCACGAGAGGATTCCGGCCGCGTGATCCGCCCCGTCGCCGGGGGCGTAGGTATGGGTTGTCATCGTCGCGGCCTGCGGCATGGCGATCAACGACTGACAGCCGCTGTCAATCAGCCGGGCGGCGACACGTTCGTAGATCGATGTCTTGCCAGCGCCCCACACCCCGGCCAGAACGCAACCTCTCATTGCCGTTCTCCCGCGATCGTGGCCGCGACTCGCGCCAGCTCGGTCGGATTGGTCCAGGTCAGCACCTCAACCGGCACGGTCGCCGCTACCTTGTCCCACCAGTTGTGCGTAGCGGCCTGTTCGGCGGGGGGAGCACCGAGTCGGCTTCGGAGACCGAGCCAGTCCTCGGCGAAGAAGTCGGCGGGGCCGAAGTCCAGGCGTTGCTGGAGGAGAGCCGCGTTCGGCGTTTCTGGCATATCGTCGGGCAGCCGGATCAGCACGACGACACGCGTTACCCGAGTCGTGGCGACTGCTGGCTGGCCGAGTATCCGGCTGACCTCCAGCGGAGTCAGTTCGACTTTGCCGTCGGTCAACCCGAGCCCACGTTCCGGGTATCGGCTTCGTATCCCCTCCGCGAGGCGTGGCGAGCCGTTGACGCCCTCGGGCGTGAACCGCCACGCGAGCGGGACACCGGTCGCCAGCCATCCGCCATCGTTGGACGGAGTGAGCACCGTGCGGTCGTTGGCGACCGGGCGCGCGGTGGTCTTCGACCAGTCGCGCCAGCACACTTGTCTTGCCAGCACCGGGAAATCCGCCGATCAGCACGCCATAGCCGTTCAGGTCGACCGCTCCGGCGTGCACGGCCCGACCGCCGCGCCTCGCCGCCGCGCATGATGAGCTGGCGGATGATCCGGACGCCGATCGTGGCTGCTGTTCGTTCCCGATCAGCCGCTACCGCGAAGCAGTCCCGTGTGGTGGTGATGACGTGATCAGGTGCCTGCTCGGGCAGCAGCACCTCGTGTTGACCGTCAGTTGTCCACGTCCGGTACCGCTGTTGGGGATGGCTCCTGCGAGTCGTGTCGGGACTTATCTCGGCCAGTAACCTCCGAGCCGAGGGCAGGTCGAGGGGCAGGTTGAGGATGTGCGCCACCGTGCCCTTCCGCCGTGCGGGCCTGGGTGAGCTGAGCCAGGCGTATGCGTGGCGCAGGAGATCCGTTCCGACTTGCTGCCAGGACAGCTCCCGTTCCACGCACTCGCGGCCTTTGCGACCAAGCTGCCGAAGAGCGTCCGCGTCTCGCAGCAGACAGGCGATGATCGATGGCCAGGCACTCAGGTCATCCTCGACCACAACACCAGGATGTTCAGGCGGCAGGCCGCTGATGGCTTCGCTCGTCCCAAGTACGGGGAGACCGGCGGCTAGGTAGTCGAGAACCTTCATCTTTGCGCCGGAACCAGCGGTCAACGGCGCAAGCGCCAGAGCCACACCACGGAGAGCCATGTCGATTGTACTTTTTGGCGCAGCCCTTCTTGAAAGAACGGAGAGCTGGCTGGCCGCGTCCGAGCCACCCGCGAGACCGCGCCCCCCGCACCGCTGGCATCGGACGCTCGGAGATCGAGCGGATCGAACACGCATCGCGGACCTTTCGCGCGTGGGACAACCAGTTCGGCGGCGGCCTTCGCCGGAAGGCCGTTGTCGGACAGCTCGCCGCGACCGCGGCGACGATGTCCTGGGACTCAGGCCAGGGCGGGATCGCGCAGCGGTACTACCTGCTCGCCCTTCGCGCGGCTACCGCAGCCGACGACCCCGCGTTCCGTGCCAACATCCTCGCCGGCATGGCCCGGCAGCAGTACTACCTCGGACGGGTGGCCGAAGGACTGGAACTGGTCCGCCTCGCTCAGGACAGCGCCGACGGACGGGCAACCCTGGCGGTGCGAGCGATGCTGTCCACGAGGGTGCGCGTCAAGCTGGCCGAGTTCTACCGGCACGCCGAGACCAGAACGTCCGCTCGCCCCGTCGCCGAGCTGTGCGCCAGGATCAAGCCTGTTCTGCGCGCGGCCCCGGCCAACTGAGTAATCCGAGAAAGAAGAAACGAGGAGGCCTGACTCTTGGCCCACATCGGCGTCACAGGCCACATGGATCTCACACCCGCGACGGTGCCACTCATCCGCGCTGCCTTCAGGGAAGCCCTCGCCGCGCATGCCCCGGAGGGCCTCACGGGCGTCAGCTGCATAGCCGCCGGCGCCGACAGCATCTTCGCCGAGGTCGTCCTCGAGCTGGGCGGCGACCTGGAGGTCATCCTGCCCGCCGCCGACTACCGCGAACACAAGGTCAAACCGGACCACGCCGAGCTGTTCGACAGCCTCGTCCGCCGCGCCGCCCGCGTGTGGGTCATGCCGCATGACGTGTCCAACCGCGCGGCCTACGAAGCCGCGAACGAGGCGCTCCTCGACTCAGTCGACCTCCTCCTGGCGGTCTGGGACGGCCGCGCCCCCGCCGACCGCGGAGGCACCGCCGCCGTCATCGAGGACGCCAGGTCCAGGAAACTCGACATAAAGATCATCTGGCCCGATGACGCGAAGCGAATCAGTCACTCCCAACCATAAGGACCCGGTCACCGCGTTCGTCCCCGCCGACCGGTCCGACATCGTCTACGTCGGCGACCATCGCGACAACGGCATCTTCCGGCCTACGGACGCGTGGCCGACCTCAAGATGGACCAGGGTCCCGGCGTACTTGAGCTCGCCTTCGCCGGGTTCACCTTCCGTCAGGCCGCCGCCGAGCTCGACCCGTCGCCGACGACGGCGCGGCGCCGCTTCTGGTGGATGCTCGGCTGGATGGCGCCCACGTTCGAGGAGCGACGCCGACGAGGAAGCGACACCGCTTTGCCCCGAGGCGAAAGCAGCCCCTCGCCCTCGACAATCGTTGCGGTGACACTCGCCAGCTTCCACGGGGCGTTCAGGCGGAGGCGGAGCCAGCGTTCCGAGTACACGCGTTCGAACCGTCCCTCGAACGCGTGCAGGTGCTCGTCCCAAGAAATTCGCAGCGCTGAATCCACGAACTCCGTGGACACTTCTCGATGCTCTCACAACGGATTCTTGGCAGGCTGTGCGAGAAAATGCCCGAAAGAGAATCGGTGAAACCTCGAGCAGTGAATGATCCCGCACAGGCGCAGATTCCAGATTCGTAGATATACTCTCGGTCGTGCTGGGGCTGGTGGTTGCTGACGAGGTGCGGGCGGCTGTGGAGGCGGGGCGGCCCGTGGTCGCCCTGGAGTCGACGCTGATCGCGCATGGCCTGCCGCGCCCCCGCAATCTGGAAGTGGCGGCCGAGCTGGAAACCCTGCTCCGCGACCGCGGCGTGACACCGGCGACCATTGCGGTGATCGACGGCATACCCACCGTCGGCCTGGACGCCATCGCGCTCACCAGAATCGCGGACTCCCCGGACGTGGCGAAGCTGTCGGTACGGGATCTGCCGGTCGCCTCCGCTCTACGCCGCACCGGCGCAACCACGGTCGCGTCCACGTCCCTGCTCGCCGCCCGCGCCGGCATCGGTGTGTTCGCCACCGGCGGGCTCGGTGGCGTGCACCGCGGCTGGGCCGACAGCGCCGACGAATCCGCCGACCTTGTCACGCTTGCCAGCACGCCGATAACTGTGATCTGCGCCGGGGTGAAGTCGGTCCTGGACGTCGGCGCAACCCTCGAACGGCTGGAAACTCTCGGCGTGACGCTGCTCGGCTGGCGGACGAACACCTTCCCGGGCTTCTACCTGTCCCGGACCGAGTTCGCCATCGACTGGCGGGTGGAAGCCGCCGCCGAGGTCGCGGCCGTCATGGCGGACGCACAGGCGCTGGGTCTGCGCGCGGCCGTGGTCGTCGCCAACCCGGTACCCGAGGCCGAGCAGCTCGACCAGGACCTGCACGACCGGGTCCTCACCGAGGCGTTGGCGGAAGCGGCCCGCCGGGGGCTGCGGGGGAAGGCCGTCACCCCTTTCCTGCTGGCGATGTTCCACCGCGAAACGGCCGGCGCCAGCCTGGAGACCAACATCGCGGTCGTCCACAACAACGTCATCGTCGCCGCCGACATCGCCACCGCCTGGTCCGCCCGCCTGACCGGCCCGGACCGGGCGTGACCCGATGAACCAGCTCCGCCAGCGACAATGATCCATTGACAGGCGGGCCCAGGGGTGTTCCCCGCCACCGGGCCATCGGATGGAGCTGGCTGTTGTCCACAGGACGGCTGCCGCTCGCACGGGCAGGGTCTCCCCTCCCCGATACTGGAGGCTGGAGGTGATCCGGTGACCAGGGTTCGGCTGGAATGGGACGGTAAATCGGCGGAGGTGCCACGGCTACGGCTGCCGCTGCAGGTCGTCGAGACGGTCAACAGCCCACGGGCCGACCGGGGCTCGCTGTTCGAGGCCAATCCAGCCGGCAGCGACGACAGCGGTTGGCGCAACCGACTGATCTGGGGCGACAACCTGCATGTGCTCGCGAGCCTCGCCGACGAGCTCGCCGGGCAGGTCGACCTTGTCTACATCGACCCGCCGTTCGACTCCCGGCAGGACTACAAGGTCCGGATCGCCGTTGGGGACGGCGCGAACAGCGCCGACCAGGAGCTAACCAAGATCTCTTCGATCGTGGAGGAGAAGGCGTACCGGGATACCTGGGGCAAGGGCGTCGACTCCTACCTCCAGATGCTCTATCAACGCCTCATCCTGCTCCGGGAGCTGCTCTCCGAGCGGGGGTCACTCTTCCTGCACCTGGCCCCGAACGTCAGCCACCACGCCCGCGCCATCCTCGACGAGATCTTCGACCCCGAGAACTTCCGCGCCGAGATCATCTGGCAGCGCGTGACGGCGCACTCCGACACCAAGGACTTCGGCACGATCCACGATTCGATCGTGTGCTTCAGCAAGTCCGAAAAACGTATCTGGAACCCACAGTTCCGGCCATACGACGAAAGCTACATCAAGTCACATTATAGCCATGTGGACGAGAGCGGCCGAAAATTCAGGCTGGACAACCTCACAAGCCCAAACCCACGGCCAAACATGACCTATGCGTGGCGGGGACACGAACCGCCAGCTTTCGGGTGGCGCTATTCTGTCGAGACGATGACTCGACTTCATAGTGAGGGTCGAATCTGGTATCCGAAAGAGAAATCGAAGCGGCCGCAGCTCAAGCGCTTCCTCGACGAGATGCCCGGTATGCCCCTCGGTGATGTATGGGCGGATATCTTTCCGGTCAACTCACAGGCACAGGAACGGCTCGGGTATGATACGCAGAAGCCCGAGACACTGCTGGAAAGAATCATTAAATCCTCCTCGGACGAGGGCAGCATCGTGCTGGACTGCTTTGTCGGATCCGGCACGACCGCGGCGGTGGCCGAGAAGCTGGGGCGGCGGTGGGTAGCTGTGGACATCGGCCGGTTCGCCATCCACACGACCCGCAAACGCCTGCTTGACACCGTCGGGTGCAGACCGTTCGAGGTTGCCAATCTCGGTCGATACGAACGGCAGGCGTGGCAGTCCGCGACCACCGGAGAGCAGTACCGGGCCTACCTCGATTTCGTGATCGATCTGTACGGGGCGACGCCCGTCGAGGGCTTCACTTTCATCCACGGCACCCAGGGCAAGCGGGCCGTTCATGTCGGAGCTGTGGATGCCGCCGTCTCCCACGCCCAGATCAAGGACGCTCTCGACGAAGCGCGATCCGCCGGCTACCACACCCTGGACGTGCTCGGCTGGGAATGGGAGATGGGCCTGCACGAGCTGGTGCAGGATGAGGCCCGCGCGGCCGGGGTACGGCTCTCCCTCTACCGGATCCCGCGGGAGGTCATGGACCCACGCAACATCGAGGCCGGCGAGATCACTTTCCATGAGCTCGCCTACGTCACCGTCGAAACGAAGCTTCGACGACGGACGGTCGCGGTGACTCTTGCCAACTTCGCTCTGTCGAACCCTGAGCTGATACCGGCGAGCGTCCGGAGCAAGATCTCGAATTGGAGCGACTATGTCGACTACTGGGCGGTCGACTTCACCTACGGTTCCGGCGGGGACACGGACACGTTCCGCAACGCCTGGCAGAGCTTCCGGACCTACGCCCGACGCACGCTCGAACTGACCGCCGAGCACACGTATGACGGACCCGGCTCCCACACCGTCCTGGTGAAGGTCGTCGACGTGTTCGGCAACGACACCACCACATCCGTCGCGGTGACCGTTCCATGACTAGTGGATCGTTGAGGTCCGTTTCCCCCGCCGATCCTTACGCCATCCCGGTGGTGCGGCGGGAAAGTGTCGCGCCGCTTGTGCCGGCCGTCCGAACCGAGGTGACCGCTTGGCGCGCCGGCGGGTACCCCGGCGCGAGCAAAACCACCCAACGGTTACTGGAGCACTGGTTCCTCGAGGAGCACGAAACCGAACCCGGCGTTCCGTTCCGTTGGTACTTCTGCCAGCGGGAGGCGATCGAGACACTGATCTACCTGCACGAGGTCGTCGGTATCCGCACCGCAAACGAAATGGTCCTGCGTTTCCGCCAGGAGCTTGCCGTCGAGCCCCGAGATTTTGCGCGTTACGTGGTCAAGATGGCCACCGGCTCTGGCAAGACCAAGGTGATGAGCCTCGCCATCGCGTGGTCATATTTTCACGCGCTGCGGGAACCGGACTCGCCGATGTCGACCACGTCGCTGGTGACAGCGCCGAACCTGATCGTCTTCGAACGGCTACGGGAGGACTTCGAACACGCCCGAATATTCCGGCAGGACCCGGTCCTCCCGCCGGAATGGCGGCGCGACTTCGACCTGACGGTCTGCCTTCGCCACGACCCGATCCCGCTCGCCGCGCCAGGTGTCCTCCTGCTGACCAACGTCCAGGCGTTGTACGAGCGACCAGAGCCCAAACCGGTCAATCCCATCGACAGAATCGTCGGCCGCCGCCCGCCGAAGGACCCTGCCGCTTCCGACCCGCCACTGCGGCGGCTCGCCGCCCGTGGTCGGATCCTCGTAGTCGACGACGAGGCACACCATGTGCATGACGAGATCCAGTCCGAGACGAGGGAGCCGTTGAAGGTCGTCCAGACCATCCAACGGCTCAACGATCTTGCCGAGCGTGGCGTAGTCGCCCAACTCGACTTCTCCGCGACGCCCCGAGACCAGCAGGGGCGGACCTTCCCCGAGACCGTCGTCGACTACCCGCTCAGCCAGGCCATCGAGGACGGCATCGTCAAACGGCCGGTGATCGGCGAGCTGTCCGGCGGCCCTCCCGAGGAGGTCAGCGATGACGCGTCCGTACGCTACCGCCAACGGATCGGAGCAGGGGTGGCGAAGTGGCGGGACTTCCGGAAGGCGCTTGAGCCGACCGGGCGGATGCCCCTGCTGTTCGTCATGGCCGAGGACACGACGTCCGCCGACCAGATAGCCCGTCACCTCGGCACGTTGCACGACCTGGCCGGCCGGGTGCTGACCCTGCATGTGAACCTGAGCGGCAGGAACAAGGGAGAGATCAAGACCGATGAGCTGGAACAGGCCCGGAAATGGGCACGCGAGGTCGATCTCCCCGACAGCCCGTACCGCGCGATCGTCAGCGTGCTCATGCTCCGCGAGGGCTGGGACGTGCGTAACGTCAGCGTGATCGTCCCGCTGCGGCCGTTGACCGCGAAGGCGAACATCCTGCCCGAACAGACGTTGGGGCGAGGGCTACGGCGGATGACACCGCCCGGTTCCGGTGTCGATGAAAGCGTCGTCATCATCGACCACGAAGCGTTCCGAAATCTCTGGGACAAGGCCCTCGACGACGCCGAGTACGCCGGTGTCGGGCGGGAGAACCTGGACGACACCGGGCCGAGCGGGCTGGTGGTTGCCGTCGAGCCGGACCGGTTGGCTCACGATATCGGCATCCCGTTACTCCCCCGGGTTCTCAGCCGAACCACATCGCGCCTGTCCTCGTTGCGGGTCGAGGATCTGCCCGAACGCCGGTTGGCGCTGCCCGACACCCTGCGAAGCGAGACTATCGACTACAGAAGCGAGACTATCGACTACATCGGCCGGGACCTGCTCTCCGGCCAGGAGATCGAACGCGCGCAGTTCCCTCTTCCGCACGCTGACGACCCGTCCGCGGTACTGGCCTGGTTTGCCCATGAAGTGCAGCGTGACACCCGGCTGACCGGGCAGTTTGCCATCATCGCACCACTGGTACGGGGCTGGGTGGAACGCCGGGCCTTCGGCGGTCCGGTGGACTTCGACGACCCTGTCGTCCTCCAGGCACTCACGGAACCCAGCGTGCGGGAATCCGTCCTCGCGGTGCTCCGGGAAGCCGTGGACAAAGCAACGTTGACAACCTCCGCCATTGGTGCCGGGGAAGTCAAGGAGCTTCTGCTGTCCGCCACGAAGCCATTTCTCTGGAGCCGGGACACCTTCTCGGCAACAAAGTCGGTGTTCAACGTCCAGCCATGCGATAACGAACTGGAAACCCGCTTCTGCGCATTCCTCGACCGCTGCGGAGACGTCGAATCTTTCGCGAAGCTGGCCCGCCAAAACAGGTTCTCGCTGGAATATCGCGGCGAGCGACAACGGCTTGCCTACTACTACCCGGATTTCGTCGCACGCCTGGTCAACGGCGACCATTTCCTGATCGAGACCAAAGGACTGGCCGATCTCGACGTGCCTGCCAAGGACAGCCGTGCGGCCCGTTGGGCCGTTGACGCGACCGTCGCGTCCGGCACCCGGTGGATGTATCTTCGGATCGACGAAGAGCCGTTCCGTCGACACGAAGCCCGCCTGGGCGGCTTCCTGGATCTGGTCGATCTCGTCCACACATTGCGGCGTGAGAAGCTACTCGCCTCACAGCCGCCACCGCGGCGGATGACGAAGGCCGAGGCAATCGCCGCGATCGAGAACGCGCGGGCGCGACTGGAGGGTGTCACCGGTGGGGACGAGGAACTCGACCGGTTCCGTGAGGCCCCCCGTGGCTGAGATCCGGGACGCACCGGTGGAGGCGACCGCCACGGTTCCAGCGCAGGAAGCGCACGGTCTTGCGACCGCACAGACCTATGTCGTCGATACCGGGGTGTTCGTCCGGTGGTTTCTCGCCCAAGACGGCTACGAGCATGCCCGCGAGATCCAGAAACGCTTCGTGCTCGACGAGATCACACTGGTGACCACCGACATCGCACGGATCGAACTTGCTCATGTGCTGCGCACCAAGGGCTGTGTGCCGGGGCTTCTTGACCGGAACAGCTATGTCAAGGCGGTCCGCACGATCGACGACCTCGGCATGGAGATCCGGCCGACCGACGCCGAAACGCTCGAACGCGCCGTGGACTGGGCCGTCCAGCTCAGCCTGAGATTCTTCGACGCCCTGTTCGTGGATCTGGCGGTGCAGACAGGTTGTCCTCTACTCACCTCCGACATCCGGCTTGCCCGCGCAGCCACCCGTTACATATCCACAGAGGTCCTGCGCCCGCGCTGACAGATATCCACAGAACCGGGCGGCCGGTACCGCCTTGATCCAAGGTCTCCTACCCTCATAGCCATGATCCCCAGCGGTTCGCTGTCCGAGCTTGTTGTCGACATACAGAGGTGGGCTCCCTGGCTGAGCCGGGAGGTCGCGCTGTCCGTTCCCGTTCGGCGCGGCGTGTTACTGCCCGCATCCCTGATCGCTGTCGGTGCTGACAACCCGGTTCGGGTGTCACCCACGGACGTCTTCCGTTCCGCGATCCGGAGCCGAGCCGAGGCAGTGATCCTCATGCACAGCCACCGGTCGGACGCTCCCCCGAGCCCCGCCGACCAGGCTGTGACGAGGCGACTGGTGGCGGCTGGCGTCCTACTCGGACTGCCGATCATCGCTCACTTGGTTGTCGGACCCATGAGATGGACGAACTGCATGGACGACCCGTGATCCAACACCTCAGCGGCACCGCCAGCATGTCCGGGCTGCCATACCGCTTCCGTATCAAGCGGTTTACCTGCGACGATCGATTGTCGGGGTCGGTGGGGAGGGGGTCCGGTGGACAAGGTCTGGAAGGCTGCGGCGTGGCCGGCGGGACCGCGACTCAAATGGGTGCTTCTCCTTGTATGGATCATTGTTGCGGCCGTCGCCAGCCCGCTCGCGATCAAGCTGTCCGAGGCTCAGAAGAACGATGCTTCATCCTTTCTGCCCTCGCAGGCCGAATCCACGCGGCTGTTCGAGGCTCAGAAGCTTCTGCCGGGCGGGGACGCCGTACCAGCGATCATCGTTTTCGTGCGTGACCCCGAGCTGACACCTGCTGACCGGACGGTGGTTGAGGCGCTCGGCCACCGGCTCGAGGGATTCTCCGAGCGTCCGGTCGGCATGCCCATCCCCTCCCCGAAGGGGAACACCCTGCTCCTGGCCGTCAGCCTCGCCCAGAGCGCTGACATCGTGGAGTTCACCAACAAGGTCAAGGAAATTCGGCGGATCGTCCGGGACGCGGCACCACCGGGGCTCCAGACGTCGATCACCGGACCGGCCGGCCTGCTGACCGACACCTTTGACGTGTTCAGCGGGGTGGAGACCACGCTGCTGTTCGTCACCGCGGGAGTTGTCGCGATCATTCTTTTGATCGTCTACCGGAGCCCCTTCCTGTGGCTGGTCCCGCTCCTGACTGTCGCCGTCGCCGACCAGACCGCCACCGGTCTGGTCTATCTCGCGGCCGAGTACGGGGGACTGACCGTCAACGGGCAGAGCGCGGGCATCCTGCGGGTGCTCGTGTTCGGCGCCGGCACCGACTACGCGCTGCTTCTCATCGCTCGCTACCGCGAGGAGTTGACCCGTCACGACGACACGCATGCGGCAATGCGGGTCGCGATCCGCCGGGCCGGCCCCGCGATCGTCGCCTCAGCCGCCACAGTCATCATCAGCATGCTCTGCCTGCTTCTGGGTGAACTCAACTCCGACCGCGGCCTCGGCCCGGTCGGCGCGATCGGTATCGCCGCGGCACTGGTGACCATGATGACGCTGCTGCCGGCGGCGTTGGTCGTGTGCGGGCGGAGGTTGTTCTGGCCGTTCATCCCCCGCTACGGCATGGACACCCACGAGGAGTCCGGATTCTGGTCGCGTGTCGGCACGATAATCGCCGCGCGGCCACGCACGATCTGGGTTGCCGCCACCCTGGTGTTGACCGGGCTCGCGTTCGCGACCATGCACCTGAACACCGGCCTGCGCCAGGACCAGGGATTCACCAAGACCGTGGATTCGGTCGTCGGGCAGGAACTCGTGCAACGAAGTTTTCCGGCCGGCACCACCTCACCCACATACGTCATCGCGAACGCCGCCACGGCGGACGAGGTGCATTCTGCCATCACGAGGAATCCCGGGGTCGCAACCGTCGTGGAAAGCGGTCGCGGCGCGGGTCTGGTTCAGTTCCTCGTCATTCTCTCGCAGCCGCCGGACACGAAGGCGTCCTTCGACACGATCAGGCAGCTTCGGGACGCCGTCCACGCAATACCGGCGGCGGACGCGCTGGTCGGCGGGAACACCGGGGTGAACCTGGACCTGCGTAACGCCTCTGTGCACGACCGGAAGGCTGTCATTCCGGTGGTGCTGGTGGTCGTGGTCGTGATTCTCGGACTGCTCCTGCGGTCGGTGGTGACCCCACTGCTCCTGATCGCGACAGTGGTGGTGTCGTTCCTCGCCGCGCTCGGCGCGAGTGCGCTGGCCTATGACTGGCTGTTCGGTTTCGCCGGAGCTGATCCCTCCCTGCCGCTGTTGGGGTTCATCTTCCTCGTGGCGCTGGGCATCGACTACAACATCTTCCTCATGACGAGGGTCCGGGAAGAATCCGGAAGAATCGGCGTGCGGCCGGGGGTGCGCCACGGGCTGGCCGTCACCGGCGGCGTCATCACCTCTGCCGGGGTCGTGCTGGCAGCCACGTTCTCGGCCCTGTTCATCCTCCCGCTGGTACAGCTTGCGGAAGTCGGCTTCCTGGTGGCCTTCGGCGTGCTACTCGACACGCTGGTGGTGCGCTCGATTCTCGTCCCCGCGCTCGCCATCGACATCGGCTCGAAAATCTGGTGGCCCAGCCGCCTCGCGAAGCTGCCGCCGGACCAGCCCGAAACGGCGGGCACCGGTCCTTTCAAAAGCTCTGACAACGGCGTGGTTGCCGCTGTCAGTCCCTATGGGGCCTCCGGCCGCGCGGGAAAAACATGATCGCGCGACCTTTGGCCAACCAGGCCTTACAGGGCCTCCGGCCGGCTAGCCGAAGGTTGGAAACTCCGGGCCAAAGATCAGACGCCAGAGGTTGACCGCCTCCTCGTGCCGGCCGGCCTGCTCCGCCTCGACCGCGTCACCGGCGTGGACGCGAGCGAAGGCCACCGGTTCCCGGAGCGCGTCGATGTCCTGCGGCTGCAGGTAGGTCGACAGGTCACCGCCGACTTCCGCGGGGTCATAGGCGGTGAATCCCCTGTCCTCGATGTGCCGGAAGACCGCTGCCAGCGCCTGCCGGGTGTTCAGCCTGCGGTTGATCAGCACCTTGCCGGCAAGTGCCTCCACGTGGAACGAACGCAGACGGCTGCCGCAGACCCTGTTCCACGCCTTGAGCAGCCGGACAGCCGAGACGACCCGGGGGCCGGCATCCGCCATCCAGCTGGCGTGCCGCTCAGGGCGGGTCGGCAGCCAGCCGCCGACACAGTCCGGCATGACATAGCCCGCGCGCGGGTGGTCGAAAGCGGGCACGAGGTGGACGTCCGGCGCGCAGTTGTAGACGACGCGCATCGCCTGGCCACGGCTACCGATCATCTGGATGCGGTCGCCGCCGATCGCGTTGCGGACGCAGAGCAGCAGATCGCGTGAGTCCCAGCGGAAGCGCTTCCAGGCGCTGTTGGCCGCGCTGAAGACCACGAAGATGTCGACCTCGTCCACTGGACGGATCATCGTGTCGCGGCCCGCGGAGCCGATGGTCGCCACGCCGACGAGAGGCAGCGCGCACCGCGGCGGGAAGATCGCGCGCAGGGCCTGCTCGGCGTCGTTGCGGCGGGCGTCGATGACCGCGCGGTCGTCGGCGTTGAGCCGGATCAGGTCGTCAAGCTTGGCGAAGGCGCGGGCGGTGGTACCAACCAGCAGGGGGCCGGTCATGGCACCGGTGATCGGGCCGGTGATCGGACCTGTCGGCGGGTTCGCCGAGCCGGCACCGAGATTATCCGCAAACAGCGGGTTGTGCGCTCCTGGCCCGGAGTCGTCCGGACGGCGCCAGTGCGGCGGGATGATCAAATGGTCATATGTGACCTCCGACGCGTGCGGCCCGGGAACTGATCCATCCGGCATTCTTGTGGACGCGGCTTCGCGTTGGGTTTCCACGCTCACTCTGAGAACCTCCCAAGCGCCTGCGCGCCAGCCGTACGGCCCCCCCATCCAGGACACGCGCGGCTGATCAGCCGACACGGAGTTGCGAAGTCAGCGGTCAGCCCACACCGCCCCATTCGCGACATCGCATCTATGGTGCCGCATCCTGTCGGGCCGTAAACATCGGGGCCAAACTAGTCGCTTTGCGTCACCGAAGCGGCCGGATCAGGCAGAAACAGGGAAGATCGGAGAAGTCGGAGAGGATCAGAACGGTGGCGGACGGTACCAGACCCGCCAGCCGTCAGGCAGGACGATGCTGGTGGGAACAAATGCGGTCGCGACAGCCAGTCGCTCGCCCGTCCGGTCACCCATGCGCAACCGTGCCTCGACCAGGACCGAACCGTGGAACTCAAGCCAGCCGGCCAGCGCCCGCAGCACCTCGGTGGCATAGCCATGACGCCGATAGGGACGCCCGATGGACACCGACACCAGCGCACGCCGGCCGAACGCGTCCACCGCCAGCAGACCGACAGCCGCCGAGTCGTCACCACGAACCGTCCAGGTCATCACGCCACGACCAGCGCTGGCGCGGCGGCGCAGGGCACGGCGTAACGCCTCGGTGGGATCACCGGTCACGTCGACGGTGATCCCCTGCACCCGGTGCAGGTGCGTGCCCACCAGCAGCGGTCCGAGCTCCTCGGCGACGAACCCGGCGTTCCACACGGTCAGCGGGAGCGCGAGCAGACGCAGTGTCGTCAGGGTCGGCCCTTCACCCACGGCGGGCGGGCTCCGCAACGCCGAGCAGTCCTCGCTCCCTCAGTAACCCCTCGGTGCGGGCCATCCCCTCGTCCAGACCGATGCGCGGCTGCCAGCCCGCCAGCCGCCGGACCTTCGCGATCGAGTAGGTTCCGGTACGGGTCAGCTCGGCCAGCGTCAGCGGGCCGAGATCCACATAGCCGCGGGGGTGCAGCAGCGAAGTCACCCGCCCGGACAACCAGCCACGTCCGGCAAGCACCCGATCGGTGGTGTCGAGCGCGCGTACCAGCGCCGCCGGCACCCGGCCCGGCAGGGGCACGCCGGCCATCCGTGCATACCGGCCAAAGAAGTCCGACGCGGCAACGGGCTCGCCGCCGGTCACGTGCAGGATCTCACCGGCGGTTTCCCCGGCCTCGGTGACGGCGGCGACCGCCGAGGTCAGATCGTCGACGTGGATCGGGCTCAGGAGCCCGCGGCCGCCGTCCACCAGGACAAAGCGCCCCGCCCGCAACAGAAGCAACGGCCACAACGTCCACCGGCCGGCCCGCGGACCATAGGCGTCACCGACCCGCAGCACCGTCACCGGCAGTCCCCGAGCGGCGGCGGTGACCGCCGCGCGTTCCGCCGCGGCGAGCGCGTCGGGACGCGCCAGACCGGTGGTCGTGACGGGCGCGCTCTCGTCCACCAGATCCGGGAAGGAGCTGCCCAGCACGCTCACGCAGGAGATGTGCACAACCCGGCCGACGTCGGCCCGTTCACAGGCGTCCAGCACCCCGGTGGTGCCCCCGAGCGTCACCCAGCGCAGCTCGCTGTCGGTAAGCGGCGCCGGCCGGCGCCGCACGCCAGCGCGCACCGCGGCCAGTTCCCCTCCCCCGCCCGTGCCAACAGCCGCCGCGTGTACGACGAGATCGGCCCCGACCAGCAGCTTGTCCAGGCCTCCCGGCCGGGTGACGTCCGCCACGACAATGCCCGGGCCGCGGCGGACATCGACCGGTATGACGTCGTAGCCGCGTCGACGCAGCTCGTGCACGACCGCATCCCCGATGAATCCGCCAGCGCCGGTAACAACCGCGCGAGCCACGTCCCCCCCTCCTGTTTCCCTGGCAGTCCTGGAAGAGCCAATATCATAAACGTTGCATCTCGTCACACTCTGTCTACCAACACGTCGTTCCGACCGCTCGGTATCGACCCGACGTGACCGGAGAGCCAGACTAACCGGTGATGATGGTCGCGGCCGCCGCGGCCCGCACCCGGATGTCGGGAGCACGACTTTCCGGGAACGGACGAACGGACCGCGACAATCGCCAGAACCCTCGAGCGTGCTCGAAAGCCGCCTGTCCAGCTCGCCGGGCGTACGAGGATTCCCAGACGCGCTCTTACCATGAGTGACATTTTTCGATCTACCTACGGCGTCCCGAAATCCTGCGTCCAGTAAGTGCCGTAGCTGCCTCCGGCGGCGTAGCCGACACCGATCTGCTTCAACGAGCAGTTCAGGATGTTCTCGCGGTGTCCGGCACTGTTCATCCAGCCCCGCACCACTTCCGCTGGTGTGCGCTGACCCGCGGCGATGTTCTCCGCGGCCATGGAGAACTCGTACCCGGCCTTCGCCATGCGCTGGAAGGGCGTCCGACCGTCCTGGCTGTTGTGGCTGAAATAGTCGTGAGCGGACATGTCTGCGCTGTGTGTCTGCGCGGCCGTGGTCAGCCGGGGATCCGCCGTGAGCGCCCCGCAGCCCGCCTTGGCCCGCTCAGCATTCGTGAGCGCGACCACCTGGGAGGCCTCGTCCAGGACCTGGGCGGACGGCGTGGTCGCCACCGATGCGTCCAGGTTCGCCGGAGACAGCACCAATGTCACCGAGGGCGTGGCTGACGTCGCTGGGGGCGGCGTGGCCGGCGTGGACGCTGCCACCGTGGCCGGCGGGCCGACCGTGGGCTGCGGCTGGGCGCGGACCTGCGCAATGGTCGCCTGTGGGGGCGTGTTGACGATCTGCAACCGGCTGGCGCGCACCGAGGGGGTTCGGGACGGCTGGAACACGATCTCGTTCAACGTGTAGGCGCCGTCGGGTACCAGGCGGGTGTCGACGGTGGCTTCGTACGGCGCGGCGGACGCCACCCGGACGATCGTCCCGGGCCCCCTCAGGACGAATGCCACCCAGGTTCGCGTATCCGCGGGGACGGCGGCGTGAAGCTGCGTGATCCCACCGACAGTGCCGCGGTCGGCCATCGGCTGCGACACCGATCGGGCAGCGAGTGCGACCGCAGCTGTTGACGACGCCAACGCCGGGGAGACGACGACCGACGTGTCGGCGCCGGCAGGTCCGGCCCGGTCGGCGAGTTGTGTCAGGACGAGCACACCGGCCCCGAGAACACCGAGGATGACTGCCGGTACGGCAGCGGACCACCTCCGGCGGGTACAGCCGTGCCTGCGATGTCGATCCATGGAACCTTCCGTCCGGTCGGTCCCCCCGCGCATGTCCCCTCCGCTGGCCCGAAGACCTGGGCGCGAACAACATGATCGCGTTGCCTTTGGCCATCCAGCCGGCGTCAACAATAGCGAGTACCAAGCATGACAGGTCATCGGGCCCGTCCGCCGCGCCACTCCGCCGATGACTGCTTCGGCGACTACGGCACTTCGATGACCACGACGAGACCGGACCGGCCCGCGGCGTCAGCACCATGCCCCGGAGCGCGGCGGGACAAAGGTCCGCGCCCACAGAACAGGTCGGACCGCAAGCCCGAGGCCGGAGTACCAAAGCGCTGCTAGAAGGCACGAGTCCGGCCGGACAGACGGCCCTCACTGCATTCGGACGGGGGCGCGGCCGGGCGCTTCCCGGTAGCATAACCAACCATGGCACCGGAAATCACGATCGACGGTACCCCGGTCGCCAGGGTATGTCTGCTGGAGGCAGGTCGACGCAGGCCGGGGCGGCGAGATCCGTACGATCGAAGATCTACCGGATGTGCTCCCACACAGTGAGCGACGTGCCCGCGCCCGAGTCGGCCGCGAGCAACCCCGGCGGCGAGCAGGACGGTGTCACCGGGTAGCCGGAAACCGACGGATGACACCGCTCTCGACGAAGACGAGAGTGAGGATGACGGCATAGAACACCACGCCCGGCAGACCATCCACGCTCACCCGTCGCAGCCTGCCCGCCGGAGGGGGACCGCTCGTCATACCCTTCGCGCAACTTCCCGGCACGACGCATGTCCGAATCGGTAAAATATCACCGAATCGGACACGTCGTGCCCCGACTGTCCACAGGAGCTAGACCGATGCCCATTGCCACCCCAGATGTCTACGTGCAGATGCTCGACCGGGCCAAGGCGGAGGCATTCGCCTACCCCGCGATCAACGTCACGTCGAGCGAAACCCTGAATGCCGCGTTGAAGGGCTTCGCCGACGCCGGGAGCGACGGTATCGTACAGGTTTCCACCGGAGGGGCCGAATTTCTCTCCGGTACCAGGGTGAAGAACATGGTTCTCGGCGCCCAGGCGCTGGCCGAGTTCGCCCACCATGTCGCCAAGGCGTACCCGGTCAACATCGCCCTGCACACCGACCACTGTCCGGCCGGCAAGCTCGACACCTACCTGCGCCCCCTGCTCGCAATCTCCAAGGAGCGGGTGCTCAAGGAGGGACGTGAACCGCTGTTCCAGTCCCACATGTGGGACGGCTCCGCAGTCGAGATCGAGGAGAACCTCAAGATTGCCGATGCGTTGCTGACGGACACGGACCAGGCGAAAATCGTCCTGGAGGTGGAGATCGGTGTGGTCGGTGGCGAGGAGGACGGCATCGTCGGCGCGATCGACGAGAAGCTGTACAGCACACCCGAGGACATGTGGCGGACCGTCGAGGTCCTCGGCGCCGGGGAGCGGGGCCGCTACATGGTCGCAGCAACCTTCGGAAACGTGCACGGGGTATACAAGCCGGGCAATGTGAAACTCCGTCCGAGCATCCTTCGGGATGGGCAGCAGTATGTCGCGCAGAAGCTCGGGTTGCCAGCCGACGCCAAACCGCTCGATCTGGTCTTCCACGGCGGGAGCGGTTCCGACCTGTCCGAGATCCGCGAAGCGCTGGATTACGGCGTGATCAAGATGAACGTGGACACCGACACCCAATACGCGTTCACCCGGCCGGTTGCCGATCACATCTTCAGGAACTACGACGGCGTTCTGAAAGTGGACGGCGAGGTCGGCGTGAAGAAGCAGTACGACCCGCGCAGCTACGGCAAGGCAGCCGAAATCGGCATGGCCGCCCGGGTCGTGAAGGCGTGCGAGGACCTGCGTTCCGCGGGACGTTCCCTCGCCGGCTGAACCCACTCCGGGCAGGGCAACTCAACAACACGCTCGCCAGACCGGGCCCGTCGTCCGGCTGGCGAGCGTTCGCGTGCGGGCGCCAATCCCCGAAGAGGGGGCAACGGCCACCCGTCATCGGTATGGAACAGGTTTCGGAAACGTCGCACCATCGTCGGATCACGGTGGCGTGCGTCCCGTCCCGTCATTCGGTGCCCGTTCGGCGAGATCGGGTGCATTTCGCACCGCAGGTACCCGATCGCCTGGATGCAGGTTTTCTACCTGGACCATGCGGACAGCCGGATCACGCACGGTTCGCTACCCGGATAATTCGGTTCCGATCGTCACCGCCACGGCGGGATGCGGAGTTTCCACGGCAATAAAAGTACGATGAAAATAATGAGCGCGCGTACGTGCGCGTTACCATCCGATCCCGAGCCTCGGCAAGAGCGGCCGGCTCGATGTGCGCATCCTCACGAAGCGGATTCGCTGCTTGTTCGGCGCCCAGCAATTGTTGTTATGGTCTCCGCCGTGCTCGCGATACAGCGAACACGCGTCGGGCGGCACGCCGAATCCTGCCCTCGTCCGACGAAAACCCAAACTTGCGGCAGGAACGGGGGACCCACTTCCGGGCGCCGATATCGGGCGTCCTCGGGGTGAAGCCGCAAATGCGGCCGGGCAATCCCAGCCCGAACCCGACAGCTCACTTCGCAGGCGTGGGGAAGGGCATAACCAATATGTCCAGTGCACGTTCTCGCAGTCGACATCACGGAACCGGCCGGGCTCGGATGGGCGCCCGAGCGCTGGTGGTCGCTCCCGCCCTGGTCGCCGCGGTGGGCGGAAGCATCGTGATGTCACAGCCCGCAAGCGCCGCCACCACATGGGCGGAGCTCCGCCAGTGCGAGTCAGGCGGGAACTACACCGTCAACACCGGCAACGGTTACTACGGTGCCTACCAGTTCGCCCTGAGCACCTGGCAGAGTCTCGGCTACACGGGGCTGCCCAGCGGTGCCTCTCCAGCCACCCAGGACGAGGCCGCGCTGAGCCTGGCTGTCCGATCCGGCTTCGGCCAGTGGCCGATCTGCGGCCAGGGGATGGGCGCCGACCAACTTGCGGCAGACGCCAGCTCGTCCGGCGCGGGGTCGGCGAGCCCGAGCTCGCCGTCCGACTCGACCGGCACCCGACGCTTGGTGGTGCGCCAGAGCGCGGAGAGCCTGTTGGACGCCCCGGACAACACGTTGTTCACCACCGGGCTGATCCATCAGGTGCGATCGGACGTACGAGCCTGGCAGCTCCAGATGAACGCGCTCGGTTACAAGATTTTGATCGACGGTCGCTACGGCCCCCAGTCGGCTTTTGCGGCCGGCCTTCTGCAGGGTTCGAAGGGCCTGCGGGTGGACGGCATCTGCGGCCCACGGACCCGGGCGGCCACCTTCGCCTGAACGACCCGACAGCCGGCGGCTCACCTGACCGACAGCCGCCGGCTCGCCCGTGGTCAGGCACGCGGCGGATCGCGCTGGAGGGCCGCAGACAGCGCGATCACGATCGTTGCGCGCTCGAGGGTCCCTGCCCGGATCCGAGGTCCCTCCCGGATCGGCGAAGCCCGTCTGAGGGGTTCGGAAGCCGATCCGAGAGGTCCAGGGACCGATCCGGGCGGTCCTGCTCCCCAGAGCACTTGAGAGGTGACAGTCAGCGCAACCAGAAATACGGATAAGACTGAATTTATCACTTTAAGTTATAAAATCTGAGGAAGAGACCCTGTCACAGAGAGGTCCGGATCGCCAGGTAGAGTCACTTGTTCAAGGTGTTTAGCCCATTCGGGTGATAGGAGTCACGTGGGTGTAGTTCATCCGACACCCCGATTTGCTTCGATAGAGCCAGACTCGCTAGAGTTCTTCCCACTCACCGGATCGGTGAGGCCGCCCGGACGGACGCCGAATCCTGTCCCCGTCCGGTACGGCACGATCTACCGCGGAGCCACAAGGACAGGAGCGGGGGAACCAACATCCGGACGTCCGCACACGGAGTCCTTGGGGTAAAGCCGGCAGCGCCCATCAGCGCTACCGGCCGGGCTTGTTCCCGCCCGCACCCGACAGCTCACCTCGTAGGCGACGGGAAGGACCGACCCACATGCCGTCTGGTGGCAGGCACCGCGCCCCGCAGCATCCCTCCACCGTCAGGAAGGTCCTGCGTACCACTGGTGCCGTAACAGCACTCGTGAGCAGCGGTCTGGCTGTCACGGCCGCACCCGCAGGTGCCGCAACCGCGGACGACTTCGCCAAGCTCCGCCAGTGCGAGTCCGGCGGCAACTATCAGATCAACACCGGCAACAACTACTACGGCGCCTACCAGTTCGACACCGGGACCTGGCGCGGTCTGGGTTACTCCGGTCTACCCAGCGACGCGCCGTCGGCGCTCCAGGACGAGGCCGCCTACAAGCTTTACAACTCCCGCGGCTGGTCCCCGTGGCCGTCCTGCGCGGCCAAGATGGGCCTGACCCGCAACGGCCCGGCACCGTCGTCGTCCGCTGGCACGTCCAGTGCCGGTGCGATAGAGCGCGCGATCACTCCGGCACAACCGGCGATGACACTGGATCGCGCCAAGGCCCTGCTGGACTCGGCGGACTTCACCGGAACGACGCTGTCCAGCGCTCTGTCCGGCGAGGTCCGCCCCGACGCCTATGTCTGGCAGAGCGAGATGCGCCAGAAGAAGTTCATTCTCCAGGTGGACGGACGTTTCGGGCGGGAGTCCCAGGGTCTGGCATCGCTCTACTCCTATCTGACTCGGGTGGACGACGGCAAGGCCGGCGTGGTCGGCAAGAACCTCTGGGACGTCACCGTCACCAACCCAACCGTCCTGTGACACACAAGATGTACATCATGTGATATTTCGTGGCCAAAAGGTCACAGGTGATCCGATCATGTTCCGCCCGGTCGCCGTCCGGTGCTCCACCACCCTCGGACCCCGATCATGTGATGGACCTGCCGGCCCACCCCCTCCCGGCAGGTCCATCGCCTGACGGATTCCCCCGCCGGCCGAACGTGAAGCCGATCGGACCGGGCAGGATGGACCCCATGACAACCTCGTCCGGACGATCGGACCTGCTCGGCGGCCCGCCGCCAACGAAGCTCACCCTCGATCCCGCCGCAGCAAAGGCGCTGGGTACCGGCGAGGACCCGGAGACGGTCGCAGGGCGTTTCCCCGACTCCAGTCTCGCCTGGGCAACGCTTGCCGAACGCTCCCTCGATGCCGGCAACCCGGTGACCAGCTACGCCTACGCCAGGACGGGGTACCACCGTGGCCTCGATCAGCTACGCCGCGCGGGCTGGCGAGGGCACGGACCGATTCCCTGGTCCCACGAACCCAACCGGGGCTTCCTTCGAGCACTCGCGGCACTGGCCCGCGCGGCCAGCGCAATCGGCGAGACCGAGGAGGCCACCCGCTGTCGTGACTTCCTCGCCGACAGCGACCCCGAAGCGGCCGACATCCTGGGAGTCAAGGACATCTGAGCCGCTCGCAAACGGCACGCCACCCCGCCGGAACACCCGTGACTTGCCGGCAGCCTCCTAGTGTCCTGCGCCGGAAGTTTCCACGATTAAATAA
>NZ_CAAAFR010000026.1:0-4490 GCF_900634745.1 Protofrankia symbiont of Coriaria ruscifolia | reverse complement strand
GCCTGAAGGCCGGGGCATCCTCCGGAGTTCTCGGTGACCAATGGCCAGAGACATAATTCGCTGGGTCACCTACGCCGAGCAACAGCGTGACGCCTTACCCTCCGAGGGCCGCCGTAAGCTTGACGCGCTCCTGAACCGGCTGGCCGACGACCCGTACGGTCAGGGCACCTACGACAAGCGCACCGAACTGTGGCGGGCGGTCTTCGGGCGCGCTGCTTCTGTGCGCGTCGCGGCGCCTTCCATCGCGGCGTAGACGTAGCGCCCAACAGTTGGATGCCGTCGGATGGTCCGTACGCGGGTCAACGCTCGGTGCCGGAGGCCCAGTCCTCGGCGAACGTCTCTGTCTGGGCGATGACGAGGTCGATCGCCTCCCGTGCCGCGTCCGGCGGGTAACCATGCCTGGCGAGCAGGCGCTTGATGATGGTGCGCATCCGCGCCCGGACGTCCTCGCGGATCGTCCAGTCGGTGGTCACCGACTTCCTGACCTGGACGACGAGGTCGCGTGCGATCGCGGCGAGCTTGTCGTCCCCCAGGTCCCTGACAGCGGAGGCGTTCTGCGCGACGGCGTCGTAGAACGCGAGCTCGTCGGCGGACAACGGCGGTGTGAAGTGCCGGCCGCGGTCGCCCTCGGTGCTCACCTCCTCGGCCATCTCCACCAGCCTGGTGAGGATCTAGGCGGCGGTCAGGTGCTGGTTGCGGTAGGCGTTCATCAGCTCGACGAGCCGGTCGGAGAAGCTGCGCTGGCGGACCAGGTTGTGCCGCGTGGCCTGACGCATGGTCTGTTCGATGGCACGCCGCAGTGCCTCAATCGCGAGGTTCGGGGTCTTCGACGCCCGCAGCCGCTCCTGTTCCGCTTCGTCCAGCCCGGCGGTGATCTCGTCGGCCCGGGTGTCGATCGCCTCGGGATCGACACCCGGCGGCAGTTCCAGCGGGATGAGCCGGCTCTCGTGGTACACCCGGACGGTCGCCCCGTCCTCGACGGCCCGGGTGAGGTCGTAGACGTCGATGTAGTCGCCGAACACCTTGCGGGTGTCGCGGTCCGCCTCCGACAGGGGGGTGCCGGTGAACGCGAGGAACGTCGCCTTCGGCAGCGCCTCGCGCAGTCGTAAGGCGAACCCGTCGAGGGTGTCGTAGTGGCCGCGGTGTGCCTCGTCCACGACCACGATGATGTTCAGCCGGTTGGAGAGCAACGAGTGCGCCGACTTCGCCTCCCGCTCCTCCTTCGTCAGGCCGAACTTCTGCAGGGTGGTGAACAGGATGCCGCCGGTCGCGCGGCTCGACAGCTCCGCGCGGAGCTGTTCGCGGCTGCCGATCCGCACGGGTTCGCCCGGCAGCAGCAGACTGGAACTGAACACCCCGTAGAGCTGGTCGTCGAGGTCGATCCGGTCGGTGAGCACCAGGATCGTCGGGTTCGCCAGCCGCGGGTCGACGCTGGCCGACAGTTCGTGCTTGTGCCCATCAAGGTGACCTACACCGGGACCGGCTCCGGGACCGGCTCCGGGACACCGTGGGTCGACCTGTCGATCCGCTTCCACGGCTCGGGCGGAAACACCTTCGGCGCGGGTGGCGAGGACGATTACTGCGGGGTCGTCCCGGACAGCCTCAGCGACGTCAGCGAGATGTTCCCGAACGCCGAGGCCTCAGGCAACGCCTGCGGGTCCGTCCCCACCGATCAGGTGCAAGGCGGTAGCTGGATCGTCGAGGAGTCTCTGTCATTGGACAGTAGCCGGGTGTTCTTCGCTCTCATATAACGATTTCGTGGGGACGAGACCCGGCAGGAGCGCACGGCCCGGCGTGGCTGACGCCACCGAGGCCATCCAACGACGGGTAGTCACCACACCGAGGCGCGGTGACTACCCGTGATGTTCTCTGTCCGTAGCTTCTGTGGTCCGCTCCGACCTCGGTGTTCACCGCCGCACCCTTCGGACCGGTCCAGGCCCGGGTGGCGCAGCAGGGACCCGACGACGCGTGCAGGCGTGTGCCCACAACGTGCTCATATCGATCACCGAGGGCCAACCCCGAGGAGTTGATCATGCACTGGTGTGCCCACTTGCCCGTTCTGCGCTCACGGTGACCAAGGGTGCGACATCCCCGAAATGGGCGTCTCCGCAGGCCAAGCCGGCGCGCGGAGGATGCGAGATTCGAACCCTTCGGACGGCATGTCAGGCGATGCCGGATGAACCCAGATATGCCGGTCTACCGGGCGTTTCACGCTCTGTGATGTCAGGATGGGCCAGGGAACCACAGGGGTGATCAGAGTGCCCGTGCCCACCACGCGCCCATATTCATTAAGGGTTCACGGCCCGGTTCCCGAGCGGGGCCGGGCCTCGAGCCGTTGGCGTTGGTGACCGGTGCTTGCTAGGCGTCGGTGAGTTCGCGGGCCTGCGTGCCAACCTCGCGGATCATCCGCTCCCAGTCGGGAGTCGCGCCGCCGGCCACGTGGATCGCGGTACGCGTGGCGGTGAGGGACTTGTGCAGAGCCTCTTCGAGGGTGTCAGCATCGACGATCATTGTGACGTCGATGCGGCCGGTGCTGAGGGTGGCGCCAAGGTCGGGGTCGGTGACGTTGTGCAGGCTGTACAGAGCGTCAGCGAGAAGATCAGTATAAGCGTCAAGGCCGTCGAGCGGGCCACTGGCCTTGAGTTCGGTCATCGTGTAGTACCTCACGGCATGTCCTCCTTCCAGCATGTTCGGCTCTTCAGATACCCGCGGAGGTTCTTCTCGTAGTTGGGGTCGGACGGGGTGAGGTGCACGAACTTCTTGTGGAGCTCACCGCAGGTGCAGAACATCTTGAAGTAGCCCTTGCCCCTGTCGACCTTCCAGCCTTGCTTCTCTGCGCTCCGTAAAACGGCCTCCAGCTCCTTGATCGGGTGCCGTGGCCTAAGCATCCCTCAACCTCCGCTCGAACTTACCCACGTCGCCGGTCAGGCACAGTGTTTCGCGGCTAATTACACAAGCGCGATTCGCCATGTGTGGCCTTTTCATGACCATACGTGAGGTCCTGGTGTGATGAGACGGTAGCGGCCCGACCATCGAGCCCGGCGCAGGGGGCATTGGCCGCGCATCCGCTGATCTCTCGTTGCCCGTCCCATGGGCTCAGTCCCGCTCCCGCCACCCGGGCCGGTGCCGGTGCCGGTCCATCCACCCTTCGACGTCCGCACGCAGCCACAGCCGGATCTGCGGATCCTCCGCCGACGACTGAATGATCAAAGGGTCCGGGAACCCTTTCGAGGCAGTTCAGCGAGCAGGCTAAGCCAGCGCGATCTGATATCCGCCCCGGACGGCATGGCGGCACGGTTGGTGCCCGCCGACTACGCGGCCGACGTGCTCGCTGAGCACGGCCAGGTGGACGGCGACGCCCAGGACGTGCCCGCCGTCGAGCCCGCCGGCGAGGCTGCGACCGTCGCCGAGGCGATCGACACCCTGATCGATACCGAGACCGCCGCGTGGGATGCCGCGGCCGGGGCTGAGCGGACGGGCGCACCGGTCTTCGAGGCGTACGTCGACGGCCTGTCGGACGCGGCGGAGATCGCCCGGATTGCTGCCGAAGGACGCCCGGTCCCGCCCGCGGTGGCCGAGTACGCGGTGCTGCACACCACGGCCCGCCAGCTGGGCCAGCTCCAGGCGTGCGTGCGCATGCTCGAACTCGCGCTCGATGCCGGCGACTTCACCGAGATCGCCCGGGTGATCCGCGCCGCGGTGGCGGTGGCCCGGTGAGCCGTGAGAAGGCGCTGCACGCCAGGCTGGACGCGATGGGCCTGCTGGCGGGACTCGGAGACGCGATCGCGGGCGATCCGGCCGACGTCTTCGACGCGCTGGCGGACGACTCGTTGCGTGAGGTCGTCGAGCTGCTGGTCCTGGTGGACGGCTTCGTACGCGACCTGATCAAACGGGACCAGCAGGCGGCAGAGGCAGCAGAGGCGGCCGCATCCAGCGCGACCAACGGTGCGGCGGGCGTGCCGGACACCCCGCCATCGCCGGCGGTCGTCGTCGTCGTCGGCCGGCACGCCATCGCGATGCTGCGCGACGTCGAACAGGTGGCCTACCGCGCCGAGATCCGTGCCCGCGCGGCGGTAGAGCCCGGTAGATCCCGCCGCACCCGACCCCGGTCTCGAGAATCCCTCGGGCCGGGGTCGCTGCCGTGAACGGGGATGGGTGGTTGTTCACCATCTGGTACGCAGCGCTCCATAGAGGGTGCCCCTCACACTGGCAGTGTGAGGGGCAGATGGAGATCTCCTCGCGCGCCCGGGGCGGACAACCCACCAGGGGTACGCCTGAGTGCGTGCCCTTCGCCCCCCGCACGCCCGGGTCGGATCCAGTGATCACTTTCCCGGCCCCGCGAAAGTGACCATGATCCCCGCACGCCCGGGTCGGACGCTTCGTGAGCTGGCCACCAACGAGCGATGCCCCGCCCGGAATCACCGGGACGGGGCATCGTCGCGGGAACGGTCAGATGTCGAACTCGCCTTCCTTGGCACCGTCGGTGAACG